>CAINEZ010000200.1 GCA_903847905.1 uncultured Bacteroidota bacterium | reverse complement strand
GATTCCTAAAAGAGTACATGCTACGTCTATTAAGGGGTTTCTGTTAAAAATAAAATTATTTATATGGTGTTTCGCTTTTCATAAAGCACTTACTTTATAGGTAGCAACTTAAATTAATTAACAATATCATATTTTCATTTTCATGAAATTAGTTTTTGATATCGGGAACAGCCTTGTTAAAGCGGGGGTTTTTGAAAAAAAACAATTACTATATATAAAAACATCTGCTTCGCTTTCAGAAAAATTCATAAAAAGTATTAGCCGTAAGTATAACGATATTACGTCTGTAATTCTTTCTTCTGTCAGGAAAATACCAGCCAAAGAAGTTAATTATTTAAAAAAGAATTTTCATTTCATTTTATTTTCTACTGCTACTTCTGTTCCTGTCGCCAATCTTTATAAAACACCAGAGACTCTTGGGAACGACCGGTTAGCCGGAGTTGTGGCGGCTTATTCCATGTATCCGTCCGAAAATGTTCTGGTTATTGATGCCGGAACATGCATTACTTATGATTTTATTAATGAAAAAGGAGAATATCGTGGAGGCGGCATTTCTCCCGGATTATCAATGAGATTTAAAGCGCTGAATACTTTTACTGAAAAACTTCCGTTAGTTTCATTAATTAATTTTAAAGAATTGGTCGGGACAAACACTGAAAAATCAATTCTTTCGGGTGTAATTAATGGTACTGTATCCGAAGTAGATGCGATAATTAACCAATATGGCAAACGGTATTCTTCTTTAAAGACGATTATTTGCGGCGGTGATTCTCGGTTTTTTGCTGATCGGCTAAAAAATCGCATCTTTGCAATTCCGGAATTAGTGCTTAAAGGACTTAACGAAATATTAGATTATAATGAATTATAAAAAGATTTTTCTCATAACCTTTATACTTGTTTCTTTACTGGCAAGCAATAACTTTGCTCAAACAAGGATAAGCTCTCCTTATTCCCGATATGGGTTGGGGGATCTTCAAAACAACAAGTACATGCGAAATATTTCTATGGGTGGCGTTTCGTATGGCTTCCGCAGTCCAAATAGCGTTAACTATGCAAATCCGGCCTCTTACACGGCTTTCGACACAACTTCTTTTGTTTTTGAAACCGGTGTAAACAGTTCTTTTGTTCAACTTACAACAACTGATTTGAGCCAGAAATCCAACTACACATCGCTTTCTTATCTTGTTTTCGGTTTTCCTGTAACAAAATGGTGGGGAGCCAGTATGGGGCTGTTACCATATAGTAGTATGGGTTATAAAATTTCTTCTTATGAGACATTGGCTGACATAGGAAAAACAAAATATCTTTACGAAGGATCTGGCGGGCTTAATCAGTTTTACATAGGTAATGCATTTAAGGTGAAAAATCTTTCTTTTGGTTTTAATACAACTTTTGTTTTTGGCTCTCTTGATAAAATGAGAACGGTTACTTTTCCTGATTCTCTTACTTTTTTATCGCTTCATTTAAAAAACTCCACTTTGGTAAATGATTTTATATTTACCTATGGATTTCAGTATCAAAAATCATTAAAAAAAGATTTAAAAGTAGTGTTTGGTATAGTTTATAATGCCTCATCACGACTTCATGCAAAGCAGGATTCGCTTGCTTACCGGTTCTTTTCATCTACTACCGGAGATGAAATTATAAAAGACACATTGGTAAATAATGACAACATAAAGGGTAATGTTAAATTGCCAATGGGATTGGGTGGCGGATTTACTATTGGTAAAAAAGACAGTTGGCTTGTTGGTATAGATTTCCAGTCGCAGAACTGGGAAAAATATTCATCATTTGGCGAAAAAGATTCATTGAAGAATAGCTGGATGACTTCGTTTGGTTCGGAATTTACTCCAAAAAATAATGGCACTTCCGGTTATTTTTCAAAAGTTCATTACCGTTTAGGGGCGAGGTATAATCAGACCTATCTTCAACTTAATAATAACAAGATTGATGAATACGCCGTAAGTGTTGGATTCGGTCTGCCGCTTAAACGCTCTAAAACGACTCTTAATTTTGGTTTTGAATTAGGGCAAAGAGGCACAACAGATAATAACCTGATAAAAGAACGATTTGGCAGGATTGTATTCAGCTTATCAGTTTATGAATTCTGGTTTATTAAGCGTCGCTTTGATTAAGATTCTTCTTACACTCTATGGATTCTGCAAAAAAAATATAATATTTTACAATTTATGAATATAAAAAAGAGGTATAAAGGTATAAAAAGGGTATAGGGATATAATATTGTAAACAGGGCAAATTAGAAATTCACACACCCTTATAACTTTTACCTTATGCTTTATACCTTATAACTTTTACCATAGAACCTTCAAAAATAAAATGTACAAATTTAAGCCATTCAAAATATATCCTAAATATATATTTCTTTTCTTTGTTTTCCTTTTTATTTATGCCTGCGAAAACGATATTAAAGTAATTAATAATGTGGGCAATAAGGGTTCTCTTCCCGTTGAATCGGCTAAAAACGTTGAAACTATTTATAGTGACTCTGCACAAATTATTTTGATAATAAAGGCTCCTCAACTTAACCGATATGAAGGCGAAAAGCCATATTCGGAAATGCCCAAAGGTGTTGCTGCTTATTTTTACGATTCACTTATGCAAGTAAAATCAAAACTTACGGCAAATTATGCTATAAGTTATGAAAAGGATAAGTTAATGGAAGCTAAGAACAATGTAGTGGTAGTAAACGAAAAAAAAGAGCAACTTAATACAGAACATCTTGTATGGGATCAACGTAAGGCTATTATATACTCTGATAAATTTGTTAAGATCAATACAGGCAAAGAGATACTGTGGGGCGAAGGTATGGAAGCAGATGAAATGTTTAATAAATGGAAAATTAAAAAACCTAAGGGATCTATCACTATAAAAGAAGATTAATTGTTAAGCTTATTATACCCAAAAAGGCATAAGGGCAATGGGTATAAGGTATTAAGCATAAAAAGCAATTTTTATTCCCTTATTTTCCTATTCCTTATATACCTCGAAAATGTGTAAAATTAAACCATTCAAAGTGTAGTATAGCCGCTAAAAGAATGAATTCCGTATGTGAATTTTGATGAATAATTTTATATTTCGAATTATTAATTCTAATTTTGCTCGCTAATTTTAAAAGAAAGAAAATAATGGCTGTTATTGGTAAAATTCGTAAAAGGGGCGGTATCATTACGATCATAGTAGGTCTTGCTCTGGCTTCATTTGTTCTGGGTGACTTTTTAAGAAAAAGTAACAGGGGAAGTAAAACCAGTAATATTGGCGAGATTTGCGGAGAAAAAATAACCTATACTGATTTTGAAAAAAAGGTTGAGGAACAATCTGAGCTTATGAAACAGCAAACAGGGAAGGAAAACCTTACTGCAGATCAGGTATTTCAGGTTCGTGAAGAAACATGGAAGAATCTTGTTCGCGATATTGTTCTTGCTCAAGAATATGATGAATTGGGACTGGTTGTATCTTCGGATGAATTATGGGATCTTGTTCAGGGCAAAGAACCTCATCAGTATATTCTTCAGAATTTTACCGATCCTCAAACCGGACAATTTAACGCTGCACAAGTTCGTTCATTTCTGCAAAACCTTGATCAGTACGAACAACAAAAGCCCGGAACAAAAGCTCAATGGGAAAACCTTGAACAGTCCATTAAATCTGACCGTCTTTATAATAAATACATGACTCTTATCAAAGGCGGCTTATATGTTCCTAAGGCTTTGGCTCAAAAGGATTATGAACAGAAAAACAAAAAAATTGTTTTCCGTTTCTTCACAAATAGATATTCCGACATACCTGATACAAAAGTTACTTTGACCGATGAAGATTTTCAGAAATATTATGATGCCCATAAGCAGGAATATGAACAAGAGCCATCCCGCGATATTGAATATCTTTCTTTTGATGTAAATCCTTCTGAAACAGATCTGAAAAAGGCTGATGAAGACATTAAACAGATAAGGACAGATATTGAGAAACAGGAAAATATTGATATCCCTACTTTTGTAACCCGTTATTCCGATGACAAATATGACAGCTTATATTATAAAAAAGGAGCGCTGCCAATGCTGTTGGACACCGTAGTTTTTAAAGCTAAAACTAAAAAAGGTGATATATTTGGTCCTTATTATAATGACTTTACTTATACTATCGCCAAAGTGATGGATTTTCAGGTAAGGCCCGATTCAATGAAAGCCAGTCATATTTTATTCTCATACAAAGGAGCATTAAAGGCTGCGGAAACAATTACCCGTACAAAAGACCGTGCAAAAACAATCGCTGACAGTGTGTTGGCTGTAATAAAAAAGAATCCTAAAAAATTTGACACCTTAGCTAAAACTCTTTCCGACGATCCTACAGCTAAAACAAAAGCTGGCGACCTTAACTGGTTTGCTGACGGCGCCATGGTTGGTCCTTTTAATGAAGCATGTATTAAAGGAAAAGAAGGCGACTTAAAAGTGGTTGAAACAGATTTTGGATATCACATTATTAAAATTACAGGTAAGAAAAAACCCGAAAATAAGGTGCGGGTAGCTGTTATAACAAAAAAGATTGAGCCAAGTAATGAAACATTCCAAACAATTTATTCTGACGCAAGCGCGTTTGCAGGCGAAAATACAACTATTGAGCAGTTCAACAAATCTGTAATTAACAAAAAATTGAATAAAAAAATTGCAGAGTATCTTACTCCAATGACCGATGCTATTGCAGGGCTTGATTCTCCAAGAGAAATTATTCGTTGGTCTTTCGAAGAAGGCACCAAAAAAGGGGATGTTTCTAAAGTATTTGATTTGCAAGGAAAATATGTTGTTGCCTGTATTACTGAAATCAGGGAAAAAGGAATTCCTACGCTCGATCAAATTAAAACACAGATTGAACCCCTTGTAAAACGCGAAAAGAAAGCAGAAACAATTATTAAAAAGATCAATGCATTGAAAACAGCCGGCATTTCAATTGACCAACTTGCTTCAAAAAATAACGCTCCTGTTGACACGCTTGATAATGTTACTTTCTCAACATATTCTGTTCCTGGTTATGGTCCTGAACCTGAAATTATAGGCGCGCTTTTCACTATGAAAACAGGTGTTATATCAGAACCTATGAAAGGTAATGCGGGAGTATTTGTTGCGCAAATAGATAAATTTATTGAACCTGCTGCAACCAAAGATTACACCACAAACAAGAGCCAAGTTGTTATGAATTTTAAAAACAGGGTAGGTTACGATCTGTACAATGCTCTCGAAAAAAGCGCAACTATTAAAGACAACAGAATTTTATTTTATTAAAAATATATGCGTAAAAAAGGGCGGCTTTCAGCCGCCCTTTTTTATTTTAAAGCAACAGTAATCTGTTAGCATCCTGCTTTACAAAAACAAATAATAAAATAGTAAATGCCCATAACGAAGAGCCGCCATAACTGATAAATGGCAAAGGAATACCTATTACCGGCGCCAACCCTATGGTCATAGCTATATTAATTAAAAAATGAAAAAATAAAATTGATGCAACACCATATCCGTAAATTCTTCCATAAGATGATCGTTGTCGTTCCGCCATCATTATTATCCTTATAAAAAGCCAGACATACAATATTATTACAATAGTGCTTCCCGTAAAACCCCATTCTTCGCCAATGGTACAAAATATGAAATCGGTGCTTTGTTCCGGTACAAAATTGAATTTTGTTTGAGTGCCTTCCAGAAAACCTTTACCTAAAAACCCTCCAGAACCTATTGCAATCTTTGACTGGTTTACATTATACCCAACTCCTCTCAAATCGGTAGCCTTTCCGAGAAGAACATCTATCCTGTCTTTTTGATGCTGTTCAAGAACATTCTCATAAACATAATCAACAGAAAAAACAAAACCGGCAGTGAGAATGAATAAGCCAACGAGCATTGTAATTTCTTTTCTTCGTTTTCTTATGTACACAAATAGCAATAAAGCTATTCCGGCTATTACCCCTATTACCAGAAACTTATTAATGAGAAGGGAGAGAAAGAACAATACAATCACCAAAAAGCCAATGATCAAAACATTTCCACTCAAACCTTCCCTGTAAAGAACAAATACGAATGCTATATAAACTAATGCAGAACCTGTATCGTTTTGCAAAATGATCAGCAAGACAGGCAAACCAAGAATTAAAAATGTTACAAGTTTTGTTTTAATATCCTGTATTTTAATATTTGAGGCGCTTAAATATTTTGCAATTGCAAGATTAGTTGCAAACTTTGCAAATTCAGAGGGCTGTAATTTAAAATCACCGATCTGAAACCATGATTTAGAGCCGGCTGTAGCGCTGCCCATTATTAATACCGCAACAAGCAATACAAGAACAAGCACGAAAATAAAATAAGAAAAAGCAGGAAAAAATTTCACATCGATCATCATAATAATAAGGCTTAATATGATTGCACAGGCGATCCAGATTAATTGTTTGCCATAGCTCTGCGAAAAATCAAAAATATTTTTGTGTTCATCATTATATACCGCAGCATAAATATTCATCCAGCCAAAAAGAACAAGAGCAAGAAATAAACAAACAGTTATCCAGTCGATATTGTAAAATATGTTTTTTTGTTCTCTCATTAGTATTTTACGCTTCCTTCAAGCATCCTTTTTTCAAGATCAACACGGTCAACTTTTTTATTCAGATATTTTTCCACCATCAAACTTGCAATAGGGACTGCCCATGTAGCTCCCCATCCGCCATTCTCAACAACAACAGAAATTGCGATTTTAGGATTTTTCAGTGGGGCAAATAAAATAAAAATTGAATGATCTTCCCCATGCGGGTTTTGCGCAGTACCTGTTTTCCCCGCCATTTCAATTTTTTTAATTTTGGCTCCAGTGCCCGTTCCCGACTCAACTACATCATCCATTCCTTCTATCACGATATCAAAATATTTAGAGTCAACTTTTACAGTTTGTTTTGTAGTATATTTTTTATTTATCCCTTTTGTTTTACCGATTTTTTTTACAATATGAGGTATAAAATAATATCCCCTGTTAGCAAGGATGGCTGTAAAATTAGCCAATTGCAAAGGAGTTACAAGAATCTCGCCCTGTCCGATTCCAAGGGAATAGATTGTTAATGCATGCCATCTGTTTTTTCCATGCAACTTATCATAATATTCTGGTGTTGGAATATTTCCTGTAAGTTCGTTAGGGATATCACTATAAAATTTTTTACCAAAACCGAAACTCATCACTATATCGAGCCATTTATTATAAGCATCAGATGTTTTCTTGTATCCTGATTTTTCAAGGATAGCTTTAAAAGCATAGACATAATAAGAATTACATGAATATTGTATGGATTGTTCCAGATTGCATGGAGAAGGGTGATTATGACATTTAACATTAATATTTCCCATATGAAATCCAAGGCTGCAGGGGAATCTTGAGTCTTCTTTCAAAACTCCAAGTTGTTGCCCTGCAAGAGCGTTTAGTATTTTAAAAGTGGATCCGGGAGGGTATTGTGCCATCAACGCCCTGTTATATAAAGGTTTTTGTTTTATATCCTGAAGTAGCTTGATATAATTTTTCGACCTGTCGTGCCCTGCAAGTAAATTAGGATCGTATGACGGGCTTGAAACAAGCGCAAGAATTTCTCCTGTTGCCGGTTCAATTGCCACAATACTGCCTCTTTTATTTTTCATCAGCGCTTCACCATAAGCTTGTAAATCGGCATCAATAGCAGTAGTTAAATCAATTCCTGCAACAGAAACAGTGTCGTACATACCATTGCGAAAACTTCCTTTTTCCCTGTTAAAAACATCAAACATCATGATTTTTACGCCTTTTTTTCCCCGCAATTCATTTTCATAACTTTTCTCAATCCCGCTAATACCGATATAATCACCGGGTTTGTAATAATTATCATTTTCGATCAATCCCTGACTCACTTCACCAATGTATCCGAGTGTATGGGCTGCTATTGAAAGAGGGTATTTCCTGAGTGTCCTTGCCTGAACATAAAACCCCTGAAGTTTGTAAAGTTTTTCCTGAAGAAAGCCATAAGTTTCCTTTGATATTTCACGTTCAAAAATAGACGGAGCATAATAAGAATAACTTTTCGCCTTTTCCATTCTTGATTTGAATATTTCTTTATCAATGCCAATAAGCTTGCATAGTTCAGCAGTGTCAAGGTCTTTCACGTGCTGCGGTATAACCATTAGGTCGTAAGTGGCTTCGTTGTAAACAAGAAGTTTTCCATTCCTATCGTATATTAATCCGCGAGCAGGAAATTCAGTTATTGAACGAAGCGCATTATTGTTTGCTGAGAGTTTATAACTGTTATCAATTATTTGAATATAAAAAAGCCTGCATAAAAAAATAGCCCCTATTGAAAAGATGATAATGTTAATAACATATTTCCTGTCGTTAAATGGGGCTTTCACGATGTTTCTTTTCAGTTGCGGTAATAAAAAAACAAAATTAATCACTTAGCAGTAATCAGCTAATTAATAAGCATGCTAATTTTAAATATTTACAAACAATTTATTTTATTGCATTTTGTATTTCAAATATTTTTAACATTGGATTGCAACTCACTGTTGAAAATACTAATTTTATCATTGCTTAATTTATAAAATTATTTCAAAAAAAAGGGAAGGCAAAACTTGTGAAATGGTTTTATTCTTTTGCTAAACGCCCCATGAAAAGTTGTTGTTTTCAAATCCTGCCAGCTGTAAAACTTTTTCTATAACAGTCATTAAAATTTCTTCGGTATTTTTAGGTAAGCTGTAAAAGGAAGGAGAAGCGGGACAAATAATACCTCCGGCTTCTGTAATTATTTTCATATTATTAATATGAATCAGGCTGAGCGGCATTTCTCTTGTAACGAGTATAAGTTTTTTTCTTTCTTTTAGTATTACATCTGCCGTTCTTGTAATTAAATCGTTTGATATTCCAGATGCAATTCTGCCTAGTGTACCCATGCTGCAAGGACAAATGATCATCGTTTCATAATTTGACGAACCGGATGCAAAGGGGGCGAAAAAATCATCTTTTTTATAAATTTTAAAAGGAATTTCTTTGAAGTAATCAGTTTTAAGTTCTAATTCCCATACTTCTTTGGCGTAATCTGAAAAAATAATTCCGCAATCTTCTATTTGATCTTTTAACTGATAAAGCTTTTTTATCAGCATTTGCGCATAAATTGCTCCGCTGGCGCCGGTAACTGCAATTATTATTTTTTTCTTATTCATGTAAATCTGTAATTAAAAATAAATTGCCACAAAGGCACGAAGACGCTAAGATACGCTAAGTAATTTTTGGATTAATATTATTATTATTCTTTCTTGTTGAATTGATAGTAAAATGAAAAACTAATAACATTATTATATTCGCCCCAATTAAATCCGTGTCTTCCGCCACCGGCATGGGGTCTTACAGGCAAGATAGAATATAAATATCTGATGTTAACCGATAAATTTTTAAGTAATTGATAATACCCTCCTATTTGATAACTGATCTCATATTTGTGAAAAGGTCTGTTCCCGTTAAGATCGAATGGCGCATCATTTATGTATTCATGGTGGTAGGCTAAATAACCTAATCCCAAACCTGCTTCGAATGAAAGTTTGTATTTATAATTGTATTTTATGAAAAAAGGTAGTTCAATATAGTTGAGGCGTAAATCAAATTTAGGGCTTGGAGGATCAAAATTTGGACTTTGGAAACTTCCTTTTTGAATAAATTTTATTTCCATTTGCCATGAAATTTTTTCAGAAATATTATGAGCTACATACCCTCCGCCATTTATTCCAATCCTGTGAAAACCGCTGTAAGTATCCCCATCATATTGGCTTGTTGTCATCCCGGCTAATATTCCGCCTTTAAAATTTTGGGCAGAGGATATTAAAAAAGACGAAATAACAATGATTGATGTAATAATATATTTCATGAATTTAATCTTGAATAATATTTATAAATTTCTCTTTGACTTCTTCGGGCGTAATACTCTCAATACATTCACATCTGTTATCATTTCTGCATTTGCTGCAATATTTTTCCTTAACCAAATAAGTTGCTTTTTCTCCTATTGGCGACCAGCGTCCCGGGTGTATAGGGCGCATGGGAGAATAAAGTCCAACGGCATGTTTTCCTAAGGATGCCGCAATATGTAGCGGACCTGTACTTGCAGCAAGAACACCATCAATATTAGAAATAAAACTTATTAGTTCGTCAAGCGTAAGCTTGCCTGAAAGGTCTACAACTTCTGGAAATTTGTCAACCAGAAAAGGTCTTACAAAAACACCTTCTTCTTCAGTTCCGGAAATAAAAATTTTGAATTTATCTTTCGGAATTATCTCTATTAATTTTTGATAATTTTTCATTCCCCATTCCCTGGCGCTTCCTTTTGAACTGGGATGAATAAGAAGGTTAAATTTTTTATTATCTAATAAAGCTTTAAATTTTTCCCCGGGAGGTATTATTTTCTTAAAGCCAAAATAATTAGGAATTTCTTTTAAGTCGAATTTCTTTTTTGCGCCAAGTGATACAAGAAGTTTAAGGTTAAGTTGTGCTTCATGAAATGTTGATCTTCTCCTTGAAAGCCTTATTAAACGGTTGCAAGTGCTCCAATGGTAATACCTGCTGGAAGTGCCAATTCTTAAAGGTATCTGGGCTTTTTTTGCAAGTTCCGCAACTGATCTCCTGGGAAAAACATGAATAATTATGTCAGCATTTAATCGTTTCATGTTTTGGATGGATTCCTGCTCGTCGAGTTTTTCAATTTCATCCCAGGCAACAAACTGATCAACATGCTTGCACATATCAATGACCGCTTTTGTATAATTTCTGCCAAGAAAAATTATTTTACTTTCTGGATAAAGCTCTTTTAACACGCCAGCCATAGGTAAGGCAAGTATAACGTCGCCTATTCCATCTGTCCGGCTTATGATAATTTTTTTTTGTGGCATTGTTACAAAAGCCCCGTGGGCAATTAAAATACAAATTTACTAAATATATATAAATGAGGCTTTGGAGAATAGGAAATGGGTAAATTATTTTTTGGAGTATCTATAAAAATTATTTAGTTTGTTTGTGAAGTTGCCTTAATTTCGCATATTTCAGAAATGCGGCATTGGCAGAAATACGGCAGATTATAAAACCGGTATAACCATCTAAAAATCCTAATTTCAAAAAATAGTCCCTGCAAAATTTTATGAATGGGCTGCATTTTATTTTTACAAAACTTGCTTTTTTGCCCATTTTAAAAAGAGCATTGGCGCTGATATCTGTAAATTTATTTACCTGGTTTATATGATCGGTAATTGTATAATAAGAATAATGCAAAATGTCTCCTTCCAGGTGAGAGATTGATGAGCCGGCATTCATTAAATATTTATCGTGAGGATTTACGCCACCCCATTTACCCTTAGAACTATCCCATAATCTTAGCTTTTTATCAGGATACCAGCCACAATGGTGAACCCATTTACCACAGTAATTTGTAAGACGGTTCATTGTATAGCCATCATATTGTTTGTGGTTTTTAACTTGCAATATTGACTGCTGTAGTTCTTTGGATAATGCTTCATCGGCATCAAGCGAAAGAATAAAAGGATATTTAGCTTGTGTTATTGCCCAGTTTTTTTGTTCAATGTGTCCTTCAAATTCGTGCAGCACAAAACGGGCGCCTTTCAACTCTACTATTTCTTTTGTTTTATCATTTGAAAAAGAGTCTATCACAACTATATCATCGGCAATATCTTTAACAGAATCAATACAGCGGGCTATGTTTCGCTCTTCGTTAAATGTGATAATTACTACTGAAAGTTGTGGCATGTTGAAAATGTTTGTTGTTTGTTGTTTGTTGTTTGTTGTTCGTTGTTTGTTGTTCGTTGTTCGTTGTTGAATGACCGCCGACTGCTGACTGAATTTTTTTATTTAACTCAAGCTTTCGTTATCTTTGCCCATGAATCCTTTAGGGTAACTGTTCTGTTAAAAATTAACTTATCTTTGGATGAATCAGGATCAACACAAAAATATCCCATACGTTCAAACTGATATTTTTCTCCTGGTTTTGCTTGTTTTGCTGATGGTTCAATAAAACATCTTTTAACCTGGAGTGAACTAGGATTCAGGTTTTCTTTGAAATCATGCCCTTCTTCAACTTCTTCTGATTTCTCTTTGGTAAAAAGTTGTTCATATAATCTAACTTCGGCTTCAATAGAATTACATGCGGCAACCCAATGAATAGTTCCTTTTACTTTACGATTACTTAGTGGCATTCCGCTACGTGTATCAGGATCGTAAGTACAGCGAACTTCTTTTATCTTTCCGGTAGTGTCATCTTTTATCACGCCTGTAAATTTTATAATGTATGCATATTTCAGTCGTACTTCATTTCCCGGCGCCAGGCGGAAAAACTTAGCCGGAGGGTTTTCCATAAAATCTTCCTGTTCTATGTAAAGAACTTTTGAAAAAGAAATTTTGCGCGTACCTGCTTCAGGATTTTCAGGATTATTAACTGCATCTATTTCTTCAATAAAGGATTCCTTGTAATTTTCAATAACTAATTTTAAAGGATTTATAACTGCAAGTTTTCGCGATGCCTGTTTATTCAGGTCTTCACGGATACAATGTTCGAGCAGGGAAACGTCAATCATATTATCGCGCTTCGCAACTCCAATGATATCAGCAAAATTGCGAATTGCCTCGGGGGTATATCCTCTTCTGCGCAAACCGCAAATAGTAGGCATACGCGGATCGTCCCATCCACTAACAAATCCGCCCTGTACAAGTTCCAGGAGTTTTCGTTTACTCATTACAGTATAAGTAAGGTTAAGCCTTGCAAATTCAATTTGCTGAGGTGCGTAAATTTCAAGTTCTTTAATAAACCAGTTATATAAAGGACGATGCACTTCAAATTCAAGAGTACAAATGGAATGCGTAATGCTTTCAATGGAATCGCATTGCCCGTGTGCAAAATCATACATCGGGTAAATACACCATTTACTGCCTGTGCGGTGATGCTCTGCATGTAAAATGCGGTATAATATAGGGTCGCGCATTAGCATATTGGGATGAGTCATATCGATTTTTGCCCTCAAAACCTTTTCCCCGTCAGGAAATTCGCCTGAACGCATTTTGCGAAATAACTCCAGATTTTCATCTGCTGAACGATTTCTATATGGGCTTTCTTTTCCGGGTTGAGTTACGGTGCCGCGGTATTTACCGATTTCTTCCACGCTTAAATCGCAGACAAAAGCTTTACCTTTTTTAATTAAAAATTCGGCGTATTCATAAAGTGTTTCGAAATAATCGGAAGCATAAAGCTCTTTGCCCTCCCAATTAAATCCAAGCCAGCGTACATCTTCTTTGATGGAGTCAACATATTCTACATCTTCTTTAACAGGATTGGTGTCATCAAAACGAAGGTTGCATTTTCCGTTATATTTTGCAGCGGTTCCAAAATTCAGGCAAATAGATTTGGCATGGCCGATGTGAAGATAACCATTAGGTTCGGGCGGAAAACGAGTATGAACACGCTTTTCATATTTTCCTGTCCTGTTGTCTTCTTCAATTATTTCGTGAATGAAATTCAGGGATTTTTCGGGTTTTGTTTCCATAATTCCTTGCTTCCTTTTTTCCTTCTTCATATTGTAGAAGGAAAGATAGTTAGTATGATGCAAAAGTAAGATGATTTGCGAAAATTGTAGCAAGATTTAAAGAATTTCTTTATTTTCGTAAGACAAAATTCAAATAACATGGGAATTATTTCTTTATCCGGAATGGAGTTCTTTGCCTATCATGGCTGTTTTGCAGAAGAACAAATAATTGGGAATAAATTTATAATTGATTTAGAGTTTTTTGCCGCTACTGAAAATGCCGAATTAAGCGACGATCTGACAAAAACAATAAATTACCAAAAAGTTTATGAAATTGTAAAAGTAGAAATGGAAATAAAATCAAAATTGTTGGAGCATGTTGCAAGACGAATACTTGATGCAGTTTATAAGTATTTTCCGGATATTGACAATGCTAAAGTTACCGTAAATAAGATAAATCCTCAAATGGGAGGAAAAATTGACAAGGTTGGGGTTACACTTACCGGAAAAATTTGATTAATCTTTTTTGACCGTTTTAGTTTGCAAAAAATGCATACAAAAATAGCGAACAATTAATTGCACACTACATAGTATTTAGATAATTTTAAGATTTTTTCATAAATTTATTTTTTTTATATAAATTTGTAAAATCAAAATTTACCTTGAATCTCGTCCCGAAGTTTCGGGATTCGGGATTGGATAAATTTAATTCTTCGTAAATAGTTAAAAAAACTAATACTTAAAATCATGAAAAAAATAGTTTTTCATTTTGCAGTTTGCAATAAAATAAAAACTCCTTTTACCTTAAGCTTGTTGAAGTACGTTTTTTGCTTCTTCCTTGCTTTTACTTTTTCATTATTAACTTTTCATTCTAACGCACAAGGTGTAGCAATCAGCAAAGACGGTTCAAGTGCTGCGGGGTCTGCAATATTGGATGTGAAAAGCAATGCTTCACCATACCAAGGTTTGCTTATTCCACGTCTTACCACTACCCAGAGAGATGCTATTAGTTCTCCGGTAGAATCGCTTCTTATTTTCAACACCACCACGAAATGTTTTGAGGCTTACGTTAACAGCGCATGGAATATCGTATCTTGCCCTTCTGCTTGTGTTACTCCTGCGCAGCCAAGCGCAATCACAGGAAGCGCAAATCCATGCCAGACAACATCACAGACATATAGTGTAACTAATGTAGCAGGCGTAACTTACACATGGACTTTCCCGGCAGGTTGGACACAAACAGGCGGTGGTACTACTAATTCAGTTACCGTTACAGTTGGCGCTGGTTCGGGAAATGTGCAGGTTACACCATCAAATGCTTGCGGGACCGGTACTGCACAGACATTAGCTGTAACACCAGTGCTAATGCCTTCACAGCCAAGCGCAATTACAGGAAGCACAAATCCTTGCCAGACAACATCACAGACATATAGTGTAACTAATGTGGCAGGCGTAACTTACACATGGACTTTCCCGGCAGGTTGGACACAAACAGGCGGTGGTACTACTAATTCAGTTACCGTTACGGTTGGCGCTGGTTCGGGAAATGTGCAGGTTACACCATCAAATGCCTGCGGGACCGGTACTGCACAAACATTAGCTGTAACGCCAGTGTTGGTGCCTGCACAACCAAGTGCAATTACAGGAAATACAACTCCCTGCCAGACAACATCACAGACATATAGTGTAACTAACGTAGCGGGCGTAACTTATACATGGACTTTCCCGGCAGGTTGGACTCAAACAGGCGGTGGTACAACTAATTCAGTTACTGTTACGGTTGGCGCTGGTTCGGGAAATGTGCAGGTAATACCATCAAATGCCTGCGGAAACGGTACAGCACAAACATTAGCTATAACACCAGTACTAACACCAACACAACCAAGCGCAATCACAGGAAACACAATTATCTGCCAGGCAACATCACAGACATATAGCGTAACCAATGTAGCAGGAGTAACCTACACATGGGCTGTCCCCGCAAGCTGGAGTATCAATGCAGGACAGGGAACAAATAGCATTACCGTAACTGCTGGTTCAACAAGTGGTAATATAACTGTCACTCCAAGTAATGCTTGCGGAAGCGGTCCATCACAGACATTGGCTGTAACGGTAAGTTCCACTACTTTTTCTACTTGCGGAAATCCATTTACCGATTCAAGGGACGGCAATATCTACAACACCGTACAGATAGGTTCCCAATGTTGGATGTCGCAAAACCTGAATTATGGCACGTATGTACCGCTAGCAACCGGACAAAGCGCTGCAGGCATTCAAAAATATTGTTACAATGATAATGCAGCTAATTGTACCACTTATGGCGGTATATATGAATGGGCTGAAATGATGAATGGTTCCGCCAGTTGTAATGGAACCGGTTCATCACAACCTGCTTGTGCAACACCTGTACAAGGTATCTGCCCTTGCGGCTGGCACATAGCATCGCATTATGAATGGACGCAACTCGAACTAGCTGTCTGCACAGACGGAGCACCAACATGCGCCGGCTATTACCCTTATGATGAATCAACAGACAACCTGCGGGGAAACGTAAGCCCCTACCTGAAAGCAGGGGGTTCAAGTGGTTTTAATGCACTGGAAAGCGGATTATCTTATCGTCCCTTACTTAATTTCAGTGGTTTTGATGATGGTTACGGCAATGGTACCGGCTGCTTCTGGTCCTCTACTCAATTTTATCCTGGTTATGATGCTAACGCTGGTTGGGAGCGCGACATATATAGTAGTAGAATAGAAGTGAACCGCGGCCACTATAGTAAGGACTACGGCATGAGCATTCGTTGCATTAAGGATTAGTGTTTCGATTTACCCTGCATAGTAATGCCATTAAATAACAGTGGATTATAATAATTTTAAAACACAACAGGGTAAGTTTAATATTCAATTGAATAAAACTTCTTACGCGGAATAAGCATTTCCTATGTAAACAAACTTTCTATAAATTATTTATATACGGAAAAATCGTATTGTATTTTTGTATCGTTAATACACTGGAAGAAACTATTTTTTAGGTACTATTTTATTTGCAATTAAAATTGTAAATTATGAAAAAAATAAACTTACAAAAACTCGAATCCACTCAAACCTATCATCTTGACCCCATAGAAAAGTGCATGATTGAAAAAGGAGATGGCGATTTGTATATTAATAAAAATGTTACTTCACCATATAATTGCGAAGCATTGCAAGAAATGAAGCAAAACAAGCTTAACTCGTTAAAGCCACATTTTAAAATCAGCGCATTTCTACTTTTTCTTCTTACTTTTATATTTATCAATCTATATACTTTTAATTCTTTTTCTCAAGGCGTAGGCATTGGAGATGCTTCCTTCACGCCAAGCGCTTCTGCCATGTTGGAGTTAAGATCAACCACCAAAGGATTTTTAATTTCAGGTATGACATCTCTCCAGAGAGATGCGATACCTTCTCCTGCTCCAGGATTGCTTATTTTTAATACTACTACTTCAAAATTTAATTACTATAAAACATCCGGATGGTATGAAATAGAAAGTACGGTTGTTTCTGCTACCACAGGAACCAATAGCCAGAGCGGAGGATTTGCCATTAACCAATTAGGTGCTGCTCCTAACAATTCTGCCATTCTTGATGTAAGTTCAGATACCCGCGGGATACTTGTCCCCAGAACTACAAGCGGTTCTATTTCTTCTCCTGCTACAGGTTTGATAATTTACAATAAT
>CAINEZ010000199.1 GCA_903847905.1 uncultured Bacteroidota bacterium | reverse complement strand
GGTAATTCGAGTTGATAATAAAAAAATAATTTTTTCAATTTTTGAGCATTTTCCAGGTAATAGAGTTGCTTCTCCTTCGTTTTTGATAGATTTAAAATCTGATCCTAATTTAAAAGATTTTTGGGAAAAAGAAATAGGTAATTTGATGAAACCCCAATATTCTAAAAAACAATAATAATTTCATCACGCAGCACTTAATCATCATACAAGTTTACATGCAAATTGATGCTTTCATTAATTTGTGCTCAAAAAAAGAATAAAGGAAATATCTATTTTAGATTATTCCAATTTAAGTTTATTTGCGATTTGATGTAGTTGACAATTTTAATTATTTCTTGAGAGTTATATTTTGATCGCTTTTCACTATCAATGTTTTTATGTTGTTCCTCTTCACTTGATTTTAATATAGGATACCAATCCCCTGGATTAGGTAAATCATTATCATGTCTGGGGAAAATATGTAAATGTAAATGCGGGATAGTTTGTCCTGCTGCTGGTTTTTCTTGAATTGTCCAATTAAAAGAATCAGCTTTAAATACCTTTAGAATAACCTTTGCGGCTTTAATACTTAATTGAGTAAATTCAAAAAGTTCCGTTTGATCAAGTTCTAAAAGACTTTCAATATGATTCTTTGGAATTACTAAAGAATGACCCGGTAATATTGGCGCATTGTTATAAATCACTAAAAAATTTTCAGATTCCATAAATGCAGTATCTAAAACTTTTTCATTACAAAACGGGCAATTTCCTTGTTTTAAATTTATTCTTTTCATATCTTTTTTTATTTTAATATTATTAAATTGAGTTTGAAGCATCAAGCCAAAGTTGGTTGAATTCCTCATAGAATGCATTATACCATTTATCTGTTGAGAAAACTTTAAACAATGGCCGGTCTCTACTTATACGACTGTGTAAGAAGTATAATTGAACAACAATAAAACTATCCTCTTCTTTTTCTTTTTCTATTAAAATCAAGCTTGTTGTAGGTGCAAGTTTTATACATTTAGCTTCAAATAAATCCCCATTCTTTTGCTTCAATTTAGTTAAATGATAGTTCATCCTTCTTATATTCTCATCAAATATTTCAGGATTGCTTCCATAAACATATCTTGCAGCTTCAGACTTTGGGCTGATAAATAATAATCTGACATTGCAATTTTTCTTACCCAGTTCTTCAAATTGTCTTTCATATTGACCTAAAAGATTTACAGCGGTTCGGGCTAATATAGAAACAGATTTTGCATCTTTTATCAAATCGGGGAAATTTGACCCAATTTTTTCGTCAAGAGTATAAAAGAAATTTTCTGCTGTAATAGTAATATTGCCAGTTTTTACTTTTTTATTATCAAATTCTCTACATAGCCATGAAAATATTTCAGATATAAGATCTTTTGAGATGGCTTCAATATTAGAATCATTAAAATCATGACAGTATAAGAATTTTTTTGATTTTATTATAGGATTATCAATATTTTCCCATGAACTTTTATCAATTACTATTGGCAAGAAAAAGTTTCTTCTTAATTCATCTTCTCTTTGAAGTGCTAATTTTATTTCCTCACTAACCCAATCTGATTTTAAGGCATATTCATCAATAATAGCAATAAAAAAATCACACTCTTTTATCGCTTTAGTTATAGAAGAAGAGATATTTTCTCCAACGACAATTTCCATTTCGTCAATCCAAACAGTTATTTGATTCGGAAGATATTTTTTTATTTCTTTCACGAACAATCTTTGCTTGCTGCTATGGCACATGAATATTTTCATATATCATTTTTATTTCAAAGATATTAATTTTGTTTCTGATTATTTAATTCAAAAAGCTTATTCGCACTATCAATAAGCATTTCGTTAGTTTTCTTCAATGACTTCATTAAAATTTTGTAATCAGGATATTTTCTCTGCAAATCCTGGGGAGAGATGCTTTTATTTTTTGGATCTTGCTTTGCTTCAGCAAACCAGCTTCTGAACCTTGCCTGATGTTCCGTTAAATGAGGTCTTAAAATATCGTTCAAGATTTGGAATGATATACCTACTGCAGATTCTAAATTTAATTGGTCTTTAAGGCAATTAACTGGTAAGATGTCCAGTTTATTTCTTATAATATCAAAAAGTTTATACCATGAGTTGTAAACTTCTTCAATCACATCATTTTTCTCATCTATTGGAATACCGGCTTTTCTTGTTATCAGTTCAATGTAAATCTTTTTGGCAAACATTTTAATTTCAGAATCAGACTTTGAAATAAATGGCGTCCCCTCATTCTTGCATTTACATTCCTCTCTTTTATCCTTTGTTCTTTGGATTTCCTCTTCTTCGGTAATACCTATTAATCCCAATGTTTCAGACCAATTCATTTTAAAAGCATAATAACATAATATGTCTCTAAAATCATCGGTTGCTCCATTGGCTGTCTTGCCCTCGCTTTTCCATGCATGACTAACTGTACTCGAACTCAATCCTTTATTAGTATTGGCACTGCTGTTAATACGACGATATAGGGGAAGGTCAAGATTTGCTAGTTTATCAGAAAAAAAACTTTGAAGTTCACGTGATAGTACGTTTAAATTGAATTTTTTCTCTTCGCTTTGTTGCTTGCATGTTTCTTCGACTTTTTGAAGAATCTTTTCATGAACGAACACTTTATTTTCTTCTTTTTCCATAAATATTAAATTTTTTGTACCGCATGCATACATGCTTATAAATCCGAATAATTCCTCCTGATTTTTACATAAAATATTGCGAGACTCCTATCGCAAAGTTCTTAAAAATAAAAT
>CAINEZ010000198.1 GCA_903847905.1 uncultured Bacteroidota bacterium | reverse complement strand
TTTGCTTTCGTCTGTGAGTCGTTTCATTGATTTAGATTTTTGGTTTATCAAAGAAACTAATACTTGTCATTGGTGCTACATGCGCCATTGACAAGTAATTCACAGGCAGTTGTTTATTTCATTTTGTACAGTAGTTTACTAATAATTATGAACGTCACGTAGTTTATGATAGCAAAGCGAAATGACAAATAATAACAATGCATACCATTAATAAATTACTATAAATAACGCTGCGGCTTGTTTCGTACCGAAGGTCGGGAAGCAGCAAATTACTTAATGACCTATGACTAACTACCCAATAAAAGTTCTCATGGCATTTGCCGAAGCGTTGGAAGGCAAGGATAATTTTTATCAATGGCTTTTTAAGAACGGGTATCCTGAATTGTCAGCGTTAACAAGTGCTATCAAAGGAAATGCAGAAGCCTTCGACTGGTTGATAAAACGTAATTTTCCTCAATATGCTGCGTTTTCAAATGCAATTGATGATGATGAAAATGCATGGGTTTGGTTAAAAGAAAACAAATTTGATTTTCTTGTAATTTTAGCAGAAGCAAGCCTTGGAAGGAAAGAAGCGATGGAATATCTTTTAATAAACAAACTCCAGGTATTTGCAGTAATTGCAAAACGTATAAAAGATATTAAAGACCAACTTGGTTTCGATTACGAAGATTATCACAAAATTCATTTCTGACAAAATTCCGCAGTAAAATTCGTATCGAATTTTTCATTTTTAATTTAATGTTGGAACATAGTATTTAAAACTAAAAAGATTTTACCAATATTTTCGGCTCCATCATTTCTAATATTGCATATTTTATTCCTTCTCTTCCCAGTCCTGATTCCTTTATTCCTCCATAAGGCATGTGGTCAACTCTGAAGATAGAAACATCATTATGAATTACGCCTCCAACTTTAAGATTAGCATGTGCATAATTTAATTCATCAATTTGGTTTGTAAAGACACCCGACTGTAAACCATAAATACTGTCATTTACAAAGCTGACTGCTTCTTCAAATTTGTTGTATTGTTCCAATATAACGACGGGACCAAATATTTCTTTGCACGAAACTTCCATTTCTTTTTTTGTATTTGTAAGTATAGTCGGTTCGTAAAAAGAACCTTTACGTTTGCCTCCGTATAGAATTTCAGCTCCGTTTTTTATAGCATTATTTACCCATTCTTCCACCCGTAATGCATTTTCCTCATCTATCATAGAAGTAATATCTGTAGAAATTTCCAAAGGATCCCCTGCCTTTAATTTCTTAACTTCAGCAATAAATTTTTCTTTGAATTCCTTGAAAATATTTTTCTCCACATAAATGCGTTGCGTATGAATACATACTTGTCCTGAATATGCAAATGCACCAACGATACAACGATTAACAGCGTTACTTATATCAGCAGATTTTGTAACAATAACACCTGCGTTTCCGCCAAGTTCAAGAATAACTTTTTTCTTTCCTGCATCAGCCTTCATTTTCCATCCTACCACAGGCGAACCGGTAAACGTAAGCAGTTTAAATCTTTCATCGGTTACTAAAAGATTTCCTGTTATTCTATTCATTGGCAATATTGATACAGCGCCTTTTGGAAGAGCTGTCTTATCAATGATCTGTGCCAGTTCTAATGTAGATAAAGGAGTTGATGATGAGGGCTTCAAAATGATGGGACAACCCGCTGCAATTGCAGGAGCTATCTTATGAACAGCAAGATTCATGGGAAAATTGAAAGGAGAAATTCCTGCCGTTAATCCTATAGGAAAATATTTTACCAGGCCTTCTCTTCCTTTTCCTGTGGGTTCCCAGTCGAGGCGGATATATTCCATAGGAAGTCTTTTTGATTCTTCTGCGGCTGCAATAAAAGCTGAAACAGCTCTTAATATTTCCGCCATTGCAAATTTCATGGGCTTGGCAGCTTCCTGTGCTAAAATCGAGGCCAATTCTTCTTTACGGGATTTTATAGATTCAGCTATTTGCATTAAAATTTCATACTTAACGAACGAAGGCATATTCTGTAATTCTTTCTCAACAGATTGGGCTCCTATGATCGCCTTTTCAAGTATAGCAGCATCTGCTAAATAAGTTTGAGCAATTTGCTCATTATTGAAGGGATTGTAAACAGGAAGTGCCGAATCAGTAGTTACAAATTCGCCTGCAGCATAAATTTTATACTCTTTCATATTATTGATTATTATACATTCTTAGCGCTAAAAGTAAAGTTTATAAAATCGGATTTATTATAATAAAGCAAATATAATAGTTTTGTGTTTATAAGAAAAGTCCATTATACTAATGTATTTTATTATTTTAAATATGCAATCTGTATTAAACCGTAACTCCGCTATCAATTTACGTAATATTTAAATTTAGCTTTTCAAGAAGAACTTGTACTGGTTTTGTTATTTCTG
>CAINEZ010000197.1 GCA_903847905.1 uncultured Bacteroidota bacterium | reverse complement strand
CACAAAAAAATACAATAACACAGAAAACAAATAATTTACCTGATCCTTCAAAAACATTTAAACAAAAGCCTGTTACACAAAAACAGGGTTCCATTATCAGACCTGTCTCCACTGGCAAAAAGGAATATAAAGTTGAAAAAAAGGATTATTCATATTACTATAAATTTGACTCTTTGAGCGAAGTGAAAGTTGCTGATTTTTTTCAAAAAATGAATATTGAAGCCGGAATGAAAACTACTGAAGAATACAAACTTTCAAACTCACAAAAAGACGAACTCGGTTATACTCATTATAATTATTACCAGTATTATCAAGGTATTCGTGTTATGGGCGGACAAATGCTACTACATGAAATAAATGGAATGTTAAAATCTGCCAATGGAAATTACTATGATAATCTAAATATAAATATTACGCCTGCTTTAACAAGAAAAGAAGCATTTAAGAGAGCAATGAATTATTATAATCTTCCTGATTCCACTATTAACGATACTTCACTCTATGTTAATGCGAAGTTAATAATTGCTCCAGTTAATGGAATTTACACTAAAGAAAATTTTAGGTTGTGTTATAAATATACTATAACAACTACTAAACCTTATGGTATATGGGAAACATATATTGAAGCACATACTGGAGAATTAATTAATAAAATTTCTCTTATTGCTGATGCAACAGGAACAGCAAATACATTGTACAGCGGAACAGTTTCTGTAGAAACAGAATATTCAGGTGGTTCATACAGATTACACGATGTAGGTAGGAATATAGAAACTTATGATATGCACAACGGCACTAATTATGGAGCAGCTTCATATTTTACAGACAATGATAATAATTGGATAGAGCAACTACCCACTTTATCACTTGTTACAATCAACAATGTAAGTTCGAGTTGGTGGTATTCAACAATATCTGATGAATTACCCGATTTATATATTGTTATAAAAGATGCTTCCAATACAATCGTATATTCTTCTTCTTATGTTAATAACACTAATCCACCAATTTCCTTTACAGTTGGTCTTGCTTTAAGTAACCCTCCTTATAATATGGAAATTTGGGATTATGACGCTGTTGGCTCGAATGATTTTGGTGGTAATTACTCAATTGTTATATCTAATGGAACACATGCTTTTTCTGCTTCGGGAAATAATGGCTCTTATGTTGTAGATGTGCAAAATAATCCAGCACTTGACGTACATT
Organism: uncultured Bacteroidota bacterium; assembly: GCA_903847905.1. GTDB lineage: Bacteria > Bacteroidota > Bacteroidia > Bacteroidales > CG2-30-32-10 > CAINEZ01. The sequence continues at coordinate 4,801 of CAINEZ010000197.1, read as the reverse complement.
GGGGCATGGAAAAAACTTATGATTATTATTTGACAAAACATAGTAGAAATAGTTTTGATAACAGTCATGGTGCGATTAAAAGCTATGTACACAAGGATTATCTTTGGGATAATGCTAATTGGAATGGTTCTGTTATGAATTTTGGGGATGGCGATGGAATTGCAATGAGTTCATTAGTATGTCTTGATGTTTCCGGACATGAATTTACTCACGCAGTTACGAGTAATAATGGAAATGGTGGACTTACATATCAAGGTGAATCTGGTGCATTAAACGAATCATTCTCAGATATTTTTGGAACAGCCATTGAGTTTTATGCTAAGCCATCTGTTGCGAATTGGTTAATAGGAGAAGACATTATGTTACAGGAGCCATTTATGAGATCTATGTCAAATCCAAATTCAGCTAGTCAGCAGCAACCAGATACATATTGGGGTGATTACTGGTACTCTGGAACTGGTGACTTCGGCGGAGTCCATTGTAATAGTGGAGTAATGAATTACTGGTTTTATTTGCTATGTCAAGGAGGTAGTGGTACAAATGATATAGGAAACCCATTTTCTATAACTGGAATAGGTATTTCAAAAGCAGAAAAAATTGCATATAAAAACCTAACTACTTATATTACTGCAAATGCAACATATTATGATGCGATGCAAGGTTCATTACAAGCTGCAGAAGATTTATATGGCGCAGGTACAACAGAGTACTTCGCTGTTAAAGATGCTTGGTATGCGGTTGGATTGGGTAATACAAGTAATAATGTTTATTGTAGTGGCACTACAACTTTAACAGAACCCGCAGGCACATTTGATGATGGCAGCGGAAGCGCAAACTATATGAATAATTCTTCATGTGAATGGCTTATACAACCAACAGGTGCAGATTATATTACAATTGATTTTACTTCGTTTGATACAGAAACAAATTATGATTCTGTAGTAGTTTATAATGGACCAACTGATGCATCCCCTAGGTTAATGTCATGGTGGGGCAATACTATACCTCCACAAATTTCTTCAACTGTTGGTGCAATGCTTGTAAAATTATACACTGACGGAAGCAATACTGCTGCTGGTTTTGAAGCAAGCTATCAGGCTTATGGTGTCTATTATTGCGATGGTGCTACACTGTTTAGTGATGCATCAGGCAGTTTTGAAGATGGCAGCGGAGTTGATAACTATGGAAATAATTCCGAATGTTATTGGATAATTGCACCTCCGGGAGCTACTTCAATTACGCTTTCATTCGCATCATTTGACACCGAACAAGATTACGATGGCGTAATTATTTATGATGGTCTTGATACTACTTCAAATCAAATAGCTGTTTATACAGGCGCATCATTACCGGGTTCAGTAACCTCCTACACAGGTGAAATGCTTGTTTATTTTATTTCAGATTTTATGAATGTTGCCGGAGGGTGGGATGCATATTACACCTCAACAGGTGCGCCATATTGCAATGGAACAACACTTTTTACTGACGATTATGCATCGTTTGAAGATGGTAGCGGTGCGAATAATTATTACAACAATACAAATTGCAGTTGGCTTATTCAGCCTACAGGAGCAACTTCGGTAACTCTGCATTTTACATCCTTTGACCTTGAACAACCAAATGGACAAAGTATTTATGATGCTGTTGATGTATATAACGGAACTGATTATAATGCCCCACTTTTGGGTAGTTACACAGGTAATAATTTACCACCTGCAATTACTTCATCAGGCGGAGCAATGTATTTAGAATTTCATTCCGATTTTTCCAATAGGGCTGCTGGTTGGAATGCCTATTATACTTCAACAACAAATAATTTTTGCAGTGGGAATACTGTTTTAACAAGTACTTCGGGTTCATTATCAGACGGTAGCGGCGCAAATTTGTATGGAAATAATTCAGATTGTCGGTGGTTAATTCAACCTACAGGCGCTACATCAATTACATTATCCTTCTCTTCTTTTGATACAGAGCAGGATTATGATGGAATAATTGTATACGATGGCAGCGACACCAGCGCAACTCAATTAGGTGTTTTTACTGGAAATACACTGCCGCCAAATATTACCTCTACTGGAGGTTCTATGCTGGTTTGGTTTTTGTCTGATGAAATAGTAAGGGGCAATGGATGGTCTGCAAATTATACTTCAACAACAATTGGTGTATTAAATGTTACAACTTCTGCAATGCCTTCAACAATTTGTTCAGGTTCTTCAACTCAACTTAATGCAAATGCATCAGGCGGAAATGGAACTTATACTTACGCTTGGTCATCAAACCCAACAGGATTTACATCAAGCTCTCAAAATCCCACTGTAACACCAATAACAGGTACTACTTATACAGTAACAGTAACAAGCGGCGCAAACACAGCAACATCATCTGTGTTAGTTACAGTAAATCCCATTCCTATACAACCAACAATTTCAGCAATAGGAAATCAGTTAAGATCAAGCGCAGCAAGTGGTAATCAGTGGTATTATAACAGCAGTATAATAAATGGAGCTACATCGCAAACATACACAGCAACACAAGATGGTTCATATTATGTAATAGTTACAAATGGTTATGGCTGCAGTAATACTTCTTCTGTTTTTATTTATACTGCGCCAACAACACAGCCTTTTGCTCCCGAAGTTTTTGCAACCGCAGGCGATTATTTTGTTAATGGCAATGTTGCTCTTGAGTGGTCAATAGGCGAGTGTATTATAGAAACAGCCACAGGAACTAATAATATAATGACACAAGGTTTTCATCAATCAAATTATTTAATCACATTATTAAATGAAACTTCAGGCGATGATTATACAATAAATGTTTATCCCAATCCTACATCCGATAATATTATAGTAGATATTATTTCAAAACAGGAAGGTGGCGTAAAGCTTAGGTTGTACGATGTGTCCGGGAAATTATTGATAAACCAAAAAATGAAAAGCGATGAAAAAACAAAAATTTTAAATCTTCAAAAGTTTGTCAAAGGCACATATATATTAAGCATTTACACAGATTCAGGAAAACCAATAAAAACATATAAAATCGAAAAAAATAATTAATCGGAAATATTAACTTAAAATAAAAATATCATGAAAAAATTAATCTTTACTTTAATTATCGCTATGCTGTTTGCAGTCAGTGTCTTCCTGCCACAGCAGGCAAGTTCACAAGTTCCCGAAGCTTTTAAATACCAGGCGATAGCAAGGGATTTAAGCGGTAATGTTATCGCTAACCAAAATATTTCTCTGCGTATAAATATTTTGCAGGGAAGCTCTACCGGTACTTCTGTGTATTGTGAAACACATAGCGTAACATCAAATAATTTGGGTTTGATGAACCTTGAAATAGGCAACGGCACCTATGTGTCAGGGAATTTCTCAACAATAAGCTGGGGAACAAGTACCTATTATGTAAAAATTGAAATGGATGCAACAGGCGGAACAACCTATCAGCCAATGGGTGTCTCACAATTATTAAGCGTACCTTATGCATTATACGCAAAAAATGCAACAACAGGTTTCCCAGGTCCCACCGGTCCAATAGGTCCCGCAGGAACCAACGGCACAAATGGTATAAATGGCACTAATGGTACAAATGGCGCAACAGGAGCTACCGGAGCAAATGGCACTAATGGTACGAATGGAGTCCCTGGCGCAACAGGTCCTTCGGGCGGTCCTATTGGCCCAACCGGTAATACCGGTACAATTGGTGCGACAGGTCCTACTGGCAATACAGGTTCAGCAGGGTCTATTGGCAATACAGGATTAACCGGAGCATCTGGAGCAACTGGTCCTACCGGCTCATCATACACTGCCGGTACAGGTATTACTATTGATGGCTCAAATGTAATTTCAGCAAACCAAAGAATAATTTATGGCGCTGTTAGTTCAGGAGGCGCGATACTTTATGGCAGCGGTTTTACTGTTGTAAATCAATCTACAGGCATAAACATTATTACTTTTACTACTCCTTTTACTATACCTCCGATAGTAATTGCAACAATTCGGACTGAAAATTATAACCCACAGAATGATATAGTTTTTACTTCGGCGCCCACAGCATCGTTTGTTGTTGTTCATACAGGCTGGCATTCCGGATCTACTTTTCAAGTTGGCTCAAGTGATTTTTCTTTTATTGCAATAGGGAATTAAAAAAATATTTTTTAATTATTTTAAAAAGAGGAACAATTATGTTTCTCTTTTTTTTTATCTCTAAAACTCTTTTCGTCATTGTTAGCGTGATGTAATGGAGTGATGAATCTTTTTATATCAGTGAGATTGCTTCGCTACGCCTGCCTTGTCGGCAGGCAGGCTCGCAATGACGTTCTGAGTATAAAGTTTTTTGAGACGCTAGTTTAGTACCTTATGTTTCAAATTTTTATTAAGAAGTAATGGAATTATTGAGATTACCAAATAGTATCTGCTAATAAAAGCAATCAATAGACTCTGTCGAATTAAAAAAAGTTTAGAATAGATAACACAATAAAAACGTAAAAGCAGTATATTTGTAAAAAAATGATATTATGAGTAGAACAGAATTACAAAATAATATAATAAGACAGGTGCTAAACACTAATGATAACCAACTGCTTGATTATTTAAACAGTATTTTAAGTAAAGGAGCAGATTCAACATTGTACAAACTTTCAACTTTTGAAAAAGCAGTAATTAATTCAAGTTGCTACTTATAATATTAACAATTGATTATTGATAAATATATTAAAAAGAGCAAAGTCTATCAACGGAAATTTCCGATAATGGTAGTTATAACCAAACCATACCAGAACCATGATAGACAATGCCAT
>CAINEZ010000196.1 GCA_903847905.1 uncultured Bacteroidota bacterium | reverse complement strand
TATGATTTTTCAATAACCAAATCAAAACCATTTTTAATTTTTTATAAATTTAATCTGCTTACTATGTTTCCATACAACAGTACATTTTATTTGCGCCCTGCTATGGAAATTGGGTTAATTTACAAACCATCAAATTTTTTTTCCTTTAAAGTTAAATCTAAAAAAATAAATTAGTGCGAAATATAATTTTGATAATATTAATATTTTTTCTTTTAAGTATTTCATGTCAGAAAGAAAAAATAACACTTGGAATAAATATTTCCGAAACTTTCTACTTTGAGAATAATAAAGCTTCTATGCGGGTATTAGTTGAAGGAAATACTTTAAGCCAAGTATTCCTTATTTTTGTTCATGGCGGTCCTGGCTCAAGTTCATATTTTTATAATACCGATTATATTAGTCAAAACTTAGAAAATAAATATGCTGTTGTTTACTGGGATCAAAGAAATGCCGGTGCTACGCAGGGAAATTCAAATGGTGATAATTTGAATCTTGCTCAAATGACAGATGATCTTAAAAAACTTATTCAGGTCATTAAAAGCAGGTATGGACAAAATTCTGATGTTTTTATTTTAGGACATAGTTTTGGCGGTCTTTTAACTTCTTCATTTATGACCACCGGCAACAATCAATCGATGGTAAAAGGATGGATCTTTGTTGATGGCAGCCATAACTACCCCTTGAATGATTCGCTGACAAGACAAATGTTACTTGATGTGGGACAACAACAAATCGCCCTGAATAAATATACTGATGAGTGGAATTCTATTATTTCATATTGTAACGAACATACCGGTAATTTTACACTTGAGGAATCTAACCGGTTAAACAAATATGCATCAGACGCTGAAACATATATTGACGGAGTGAAAAAAATTGACCTTTTAACTTTTCTCAAAGAAAATGCTGTTAAATATGAATGGACTCTTACTTCTATGTATTTCAATTACCAATATTCATTAAATGCAAGGATCAATAATGAACTGGCAGTGACACAATTTTCATCTTCGCTTTATAAAGTAACAACTCCAACCTTATTACTTTTTGGACAATTTGACTTTATTTGCCCGCAGGGCTTGGGACTGGATATTTTAAACCGTATAAACACAACTGATAAAAAAATTGCAATTTCACCGATAAGCGGACATTATATGATGTTCCAGGACGAAGTATTTTTTTGTAATGAAGTCGCCGACTTTATTGAACTTCACAAGTAGAACAATAAGAGCAAAGCTAGTAAATAAGGTAGTCAATTACAAATGCCTCTCCTATTAATAAATCAAATGCTTCATTTAAAAAAATAAATGGAAACAAATATACAGAATCCGCATCTGCAAAAGAGTCCTGTATAATAAGAAGCAACTGGTTATTTATAAAAGGATATAAAATCAGTGACCAATAATAATAATGCCTGTTAAAATATAGGGCTATTCCCCATCAGTGCTTTGCTCCTTGCTTTGAACGAGACAGTACAGGTAGTATATAATAAGAGGGATTACTAAATATACAACCAATTCAAGTAAATCATAAAACTTTAGTTCTCCCTCAGAAAAAGGCCAGAATTCTTTTACTGTTCTTACAGATGTGCCAAAAACATCTGATATTGCCATGAACATTAACGTGATGTTGATGACTCCCCAGATAATGTATGGTATCCAAAATCTTTTTGATTGTCCGGCACGGTAAACAAAAAAAATTATTAAAGGTAACCCGAGATATACCAGCAATTCATAAAAATCATAATACCTGAGAGAACCAACTGTAAATGGCCAGAATTCTGTCATTGTTTTGTTTGAAGTTCCGAAAACACTTGACATTGCCAATATCATAAGCGTTAAATTAATAACTGACCATACCAGGTAAAACGCGGTAAATATTTTATACTTTTTTTTCATTTGACTGGTACAAATTTATAAATAGAAGTTGACACTAAAATTGCTACATTAATAACTCCTGTATGGCCTGGTAACGTTTAGCTGATAGAATGCCTTAATTCATTTTCAGCCCTATTCCAATCATCAAGTTCATTGCCTGAATCTGTGCCCCTTTCAAGGTATATCTCGAAAGCTTTTTTGCGAATAGTATCTTCAGTTAATTTTGTTTTTTTTTCTTGGCAAACTCACTCTCTTTCTCTTTACATTTTTCGTTGTGGATTTTTTGTTTGTTGTTTCAGTTTTGATTGCTGTTTTCATAGCTTTTTGGTTTTAAGTTATAAGAATATATTTTATGATAAAGAATAATAAATATTTGCTATTTTTTTACCGACATCTTCCCATTGCATATTATTAACTTCATTTTTCCCATTAAAACGTAACATTCTTGATAATGCTTTATATTCAAGTAATGAATGTATGGCATCAGCCAAACAATCGGTGTCCCAAAAATCCACTTTCAATGCATATTTCAAAACTTCTGAAACTCCTGATTGTTTCGAAATAATAACAGGAACATCACATTGCATCGCTTCGAGTGGAGCAATCCCAAATGGTTCGGAAACAGAAGGCATAACATAAACATCTGTCATTCTAAGCAGTCTCTTAACCTCATCTCCTTTAAGGAATCCAGCAAAGTTAACTTTAGAAGAGATTTTAAGTTTCGCTACTCTCCCGACTAAATTATTCCTCATATCACCGCTTCCGGCAATTACAAATCGAACATTTTTAACTTTTCGCAAAACTTTATTTGCGGCTTCAATAAAATAATCGGGACCCTTTTGAAAAGTGATCCTTCCTAAGAATGAAACAATTTTTTCATTAACAGGTCGTATTATTTTTTTGGAATCATTATCGTTTATATTGTCTACAGCGTTATGCACTGTTACAACTTTATCAGGATTAATTCCATAACGGTTAACGATTATATTCTTTGTAAAATTGCTGACGGCAATAACTTTATCAGCAACCTGCATCCCCTGTTTTTCTATATTATAAACAGCCTCATTTATATTTTCTCCGCTTCTATCGAACTCTGTAGCATGAACATGAACGATCAAAGGTTTGTTTGATGTTTCTTTAGCAATAACTCCGGCAGGAAACGTTAACCAGTCGTGAGCATGAATAATATCGAAATTTTTTTCTGCTGCCAAAAAAGAAGTAACATGCGAAAAGCGTGATATCTCATCCCATAAGTTTATTCCATATTCGCCGGAAAATTTAAAACCTCCTGCATTTTTCGACTGTAATTCTTGTGACCGATTTAATATGTAATTCTCTGCATTCCTTTCATATTCCTCGGGAGACATGTAGGGTATCAATTTTGAATACACTTCTTTAAAGGTTACGTTTTTCCAAAATTCTTCTGTAAGTAAACTTTGGTATCGTGTGTAGATATCCCCTGCATTCTGAATTTTGACGAAACTATTATCTTCGTCGCCGTGAGCGTTTGGTACAACAAAATCAATTTTAACATCCTGTTTTGCCAACCCTTTGGTTATTCCGTAGCATGCTGTTCCTAGGCCCCCTGTGATATGCGGCGGGAACTCCCATCCAAACATTAGCACTTTCATTTCATTTCATTTAATTAATTCATATTTATAGATCATCAGTTGAATAATTAGATATATCATAATCTTTGAAGTTTTTTGCTCTATATTCAATCATCAAATGAACTTTATCGTATTTTGTTACTAACAGATTTATATTAGTTTTGGGAGTTTTCCATATTGAAATAAG
>CAINEZ010000195.1 GCA_903847905.1 uncultured Bacteroidota bacterium | reverse complement strand
CTAATAAAAAAATAAATTACAATTGTAAATGCCGATGCTACATGAAAATAGTTCAATAAGACGAAGTCGCAATTGGACTATATTGAATGTGCTATCGGTATTATTTGCCGGATTATAAATTTGTCATGCTTTCACTGACAGCCCAAAGTCTTTGCTGTGTAGCTATATCATAAGATGATCGGATCGATTTAACTTCTTTTTTTTCTTTGAAATATTTTCCGCTTATTCCTTCCACTTCAGGTGACGAAGCAAGCCAGATAGCAGTTTCAGCGCCTTTTTCGGCTGTGATGAGAATTGGATTTATTAATTTCCAAAAAAATCCGAAATAATTATTCATTTCTGTTGCAAAGCGTGTTTTTACCATACCCGGGTGAAGACAATTTGCTGTAACATTTGTTCCTTTTAATCTATTGGCAAGTTCATAAGTGAATATTATATTGGCAAGTTTTGATTGCGCATAGGCTTTAAATGAATAGTATTTTTTTTCAAAATTCAGATCTTTAAAATTGATCTTGCCATAATTTGATGCTACAGATGCAACACTCACGATTCTGGCTTTTGGCGCAGCTTTTAAATTTTCGAGCAGAAGATTTGTAAAAAGAAAATACGCAAGATGATTAACAGCAAATGTCAGTTCAAATCCGTCTATTGTTACAATTCGTTTTGGATTTATTCCGCCTGCATTGTTTATCAGTACGTCAATTTTTGGAAACTTCGTTTTGATTTCATTTGCAAGTTTTCTGATATCAGCCTGTGATGAAAGGTCGGCAATAAACAATTCTATTTTGCTGTTTTTTGTTTTTTCTGTTATTGATTTTACAACTGTTTCTCCTTTTGACCTGTTCCTGCTTACAAGTCCGAGAGTAGCGCCTTTACCTGCAAGAGCAGCCGCTGTTGCAAGCCCCATGCCTGATGAGGCACCCGTGATGATACAAATTTTATCTTTCATTTTTTACAAGTTGACAAGTTGACAAGGCATAAGGCATAAGGGTATAAGTAACACATCATTTAAAAATTTCCACCAATTTCATTTTAATACCCCAATATCAATTAACCTGACTGCCGGTAGGCAAGTATCTTTTTAATTTCAATAAATTTCATTTTTTATAAGTTGACAAGTTGACAAGGCATAAGGCAAAAGTTAGAATGAACCTTTCTTCTTATGCCCTATGCCTTATGCCTTGTAACTAAATTTTACTCTTTCACATTTTTCAGCGCCTCATCAGTAGCATCAATCAGCGCCTGCCCGCTTATCTCTTTGCCTACGGCATTTTTCATCCATAGCTGGGGAACAATGCTTCCATTAAGAAGTATCTTTTGAAGTTCGGCAGCGAAAGGTTTCCCTTCAATAAATTTTTCTATCTGGAAATCTACGAGATGACCTATCGGGTAAGCAGATAAATAAAGCGGATCCTCAATCATATGCGAATATATTGCAAGTATAGGTTCATCTTTTGATCCCATAACATCAGCATAATATTTATTCCATACATCTTTTGCAATCACTATTACCTGCGTTTTCAGTTCGTCGGCGGTTGCATTGGGATGTTCATACATCCATTTCCATACGCCCATGTCAACAAGCGAAACGCCCATGATCTCGTAAGCTGACCAAAAGTTATCGAGTGCGAATAAATATTTTTTATTGGCATCATCATTTTTATAACCCAATAATTCCAGGTCTTTTTGTTGAAATAAAAATGCGATAGCTTCAGTATAGGCAGTGTTGGGAACGCTGCGTAAAAAATAATGATCAATATCATAAAGAGTTATAGTTTGTTCTACGGTATGACCGAATTCGTGAACAGCGATGTTATAACCTTTATAATCCATTCCGTCTTTGCCGACTCTTGTTCTGAGGTGCGCTTTTTCTCCTTTCATATCCGCTCCCCATGCGTGACCTGCTCCGCGTGAAGCATCAACCTGTATTTTTGAAGTTATGTACTCGGCTTTTTCTTTTGTAAATCCGAGTTTTATTAAAATATTCGGAATATCTTTTTCGAAAGCATCTCTGGTAGGATATTTTGCTTTTACAGCTTTATCAAGGTCGCTTTCGGAAATTGTACTGCGGCTTTTAAAACCGTCGTACCAGATATCAAAAGGCTGAAGCTTTCTCTGAAGTCTTTTACTGATAAGGCTTGCAACTTTTTTTACAGTAGGGGAGGAGATGAATTCAGTATAAATTTTTTCCACAGTTTCTTGTGTAAGCTGCATACTTTGGTCGAAAGCGCGTTGTATATATGTCGGGTATTGAGGGCAGTATTTATCAATGGCTTCGTTAGCCTTAAAATTATTAAGAAGATACTGGTATCTTACATTTTTTTCGGGAGTGCCGGTAACTTCTTTTGTGTCTTTGTAAAGCTTATTGGTAACCGGATTCCAGAGGTAATCATTTTTATTAATTACTTCAACAGGTATTTCCTGCGAAATAATATTTTTCATTACATCATAGATCATTTTTTGTTTTTCCAGTCCGTCTTTGTCGGCATAATGCGATTTAAGTTCATCACGAAGACCCCAGTGAGTAATAAGTTTCAGGTCGGCGGGGAAAAAGGTTTTCATTTTGTCGTTAACCAATTTTCCCATATAGATGTTATATCCCGAAATATATGTATCGGCTGCTGATAATGCACTTGATAAATTTTGTGTAAGTTCGGCAGGAACCCGTGAAGTAAAAATATCGCCAAGCTTTGCATAAGCCCATTCGAGCCTTGTCCATGAAGCGCCGAGTTTTTCTTTTTCTTCAAGGGTATAAAAAGGAAAATTAAGAATAGCTATAAAAGCTATTTTATTTGTAAAAAAATCGTCGGCAAAATGAGCCGAAGGATCATAGCCGCCGAATATATCATCAATAGGCAGCATATCGCCTTCGTCAATATGCAAAGGCTTTTTAAGGTCGAGACTTACTTTATTGAAATGCCCGAACAGCACTTCAAAATTTGTCGATATCCTGTCGAATAAAGCTTTTTGTGCATCGCCGGGTTTTACAAAATTGGCAAGGCAGAATTTTTCAAACGATTTTGCATCGCCGTCTTTATCAGTCCAGAGTAAGGCTGCCTGTTTCACGCCTTTATCAATTTTTGTTTTGTTAACTTCACAAAACTTGTTTGTAAGCGCTTTAATTACACTGTCAACAGATAATTTATTGTATGCCATTTCTTTTGAATTTGATTTTTTTTCAGAATTTCCGCATGACATATTAAGTACTATGAAAGCGGAAATTGTTAGTAAAATAAATAATTTTTTCATAATGTTCGTTGTTTGGATTTTATTAAAGTTATTATTTAAAGCAAAGTTAAAAATAATTCTTCTCTTTATCCATTGACTAAAAAATATTTTGTAAACTTGTAGTAGAATAATAATAAATAAAATGCGTAAACTTATTTTAGGACGATACATTTTTTTATTTACAATGAAAAATAAATCAATTTTCATCACTTATAAGTATTTGTAAACGGACTGGAAGCAGTGCGCAAGTTAGCGTTCATGCAAAAAATAAAATAAATGAGATTATTAATTATCAAATTTTTCCCCATTCTTCTTTGTCTGACTTTATTTTCTTGTAAAATGAAAGTGGACGATGACTACAGACCTGAATTTGTTGGAAATTGGATGTGTTTTGATAATACAGATTTTATTTATGTAATCACAATTGATAAAAATAGTAATGCTATATATGAGGAAATTGAATATGGTGGCGGTGATAAAGCAAAAATAAAAGGAAAAGCCCGAGCAAATAATAATAAACTTAAAATAGGTAGGTTTACTGACTTTAAGATTATAGACTACCCACACAAAATTGATACTGCTACATCTAATATCATTGTAGATGAAGGACACTGGATGGGCAAATCAATGAAAGCCAATTGGGCAATGAAGTTAAAAGGGCATTCACTTTATATGGGAGATGGTACTTATTATAAAGCAGATTATTAAAACATTGACATGAATAAAATTGCACGAAACGCTAACTTAGCATTTCTTCAATGGCTTTTGTCCCAATAGCTATCGAGTGACAGGATACAAGACTCAAATACCTCTTTGGCTTTTCGGTTTTTTATATTAAGATAAAAATATATCGTAGCGCTAAGCCACCCCAGCTTCCAACAAACAAAAATCCCTGATTTCATTGAGTTTTACTCATATTTACGAAACCAAATCTCTCAAGAAAGGCATAATTGTTAATAACTTTAACGAAATTGATGATAACTAAGTAGGTTTAATATGTGTGTCGAATATATTTTAATATAAATTTGCCAATTATAATAAACATAAGTTTTATTAACCTAAACTCAAAACAATGAACAAATCAGAATTAATTACTGCAATTGCTAAAGAAGCAAAGTTAAGCAAAGTAGATTCAGGTAAAGCTCTTGATGCTACTATTTCAGCTATCAGCAAATCTCTGAAAAAAGGCGAAGGCGTTATCCTCGTTGGTTTCGGTACATTTAGAATAGCCAAGAGAGCTGCAAGAACAGGCCGCAATCCTCAAACAGGAAAAGCAATAAAAATTGCTGCAAAAAAAGTAGCAAAATTTAAAGCCGGAGCTGCTTTAGCAAAAGCTGTTAAGTAAAATTCTTTTAATTATTTTGAAAAAGACCATCCGAAAGGGTGGTCTTTTTTTTATAAAGGAACCTGACATTTTTCTTTTTCTTCCCTGTAAACCCCATCCCTTCTAATAATACCGATAGCGCATTCAATATAGTCCAATTGCGACTGCGTCTTATTGAACTATTTTCATGCAGCATCGGCATTTACTCCCGATAATTATCGGGATAATATATAAAATGTCTTTAG
>CAINEZ010000194.1 GCA_903847905.1 uncultured Bacteroidota bacterium | reverse complement strand
AATGCAAAAAAATACAATTCCTTCACGGAAGAAGTTATTCTTTTTGTTATCATTATCCCTCAAAATAGGCTTACTTCTATATTTTAAATACTTTAATTTTTTTATCGACAATTTCAATGTATTGTTTCATCTGTTTAGTGCGAATACCACAATTTCAATTGCCAAAGTTTTTTTACCGATAGGTATTTCGTTTTATACGTTTGAAAGTATAACCTATACTGTAGATGTATATCGGGGCGAAAAAAAACCATTGAAATATTTTTGGGAATACCAGCTTTATATTTTAATGTTCCCAACATTGATTGCAGGTCCTATTATAAGATATCAAACGATTGCCGATCAAATTAAAAATCATACTGATAATGAGACCTTAAATAATAAACTGATGGGATTTATCCAGTTTGTTATTGGGTTAAGCAAAAAAGTTCTTATTGCAAATGTTTTAGGATCACAAGCTGACGCAATATTTGCGTTAGAGCCATCACAGATAGATACAACGGGTGCTTGGATTGGCGCTATTGCATATACCTTTCAGATTTATTTCGATTTTTCAGGCTATTCCGATATGGCAATCGGCTTGGGAAGAATAATGGGATTTAAGTTTACTGAGAATTTCAATAATCCATACATTGCAACAAGTATTACTGACTTCTGGAGGCGTTGGCATATAACACTTTCAACATGGTTGCGCGATTACATTTTTACACCTTTATCTCTGAGTTTTAGAAATAGTGGAAATAGAGGCGTCTTTCTTTCAGTGCTGATAACCTTTGTCCTGTGCGGGTTTTGGCATGGGGCTGCATGGAATTTCGTTTTCTGGGGTTTTTATCAGGGGGCATTCCTTGTGCTGGAAAGAAGTTTTTTACTTAAACTCAAAAAAAGAATAGGCCTGTACCCGAATATTATTTTCACTTTTCTGATTGTAATTATTGGCTGGGTATTTTTTAGAAGCGAAACCCTTCAAAAAGCATTTCAATTTATTAAACAAATGTTTTCTTTTGAATTTGGGCACGATAAATACTTGATAACGAACAATGATTTCGACTATATGATTGTTGTTGCAGTCTTTTTCTCTTTCTGGACATTAAATAAAAAAGCAAAATTTATTCACGACAAATTTTATTATTCCGAATTAAATCACTTGCAATTATTTGTTTTTACATTGATAAGTATTTTTTTGTATTTCTTATGTTTAACTTATGTTAGTGGTTCAACTTTTAATCCATTTATATATTTTAAATTTTAATGCAATTTAATTTTTATGCCTGAAAAATCTAAAAAAAAGAATATAAAAACTGTTGCAACTCCAAAAGCGAAACCGGTATCGCCATTGCATAAGATTTTGTGGGGCATAATACTTATAATACTTTTCTTTACACCTATTTATTTATCAAAGGATCGTTCAAAAGACGGCAAAAGGAATGTGAAAAACGAAAAATCCGGTAAACCTGTCTTTTCAACAGCATCGTGGTTTAATGCCAGTTATCAAAGAAAACTAGAAGATTATCTTCATT
>CAINEZ010000193.1 GCA_903847905.1 uncultured Bacteroidota bacterium | reverse complement strand
TAATGTTTTTTTCTAAATTTGCAGATACAAAACCAAAGAATGTCCCGAAAACAGCGCATAGCTTTTTTGCTATGCCTGTTTGAAGGAAAATATTATTACTCTTTAAGGTGATGTTTTATTCATAGGAGTCCAAAAATGCAGAACTAAACATATTGTCTATCGGCATTTACCACTGCATAATTATGAACTTATCCTTTGGACAATTTCATAATAAGCATTGGTATAAATTCATGTATGAAATAAATCACAAGTTCCACCTTGCCTGCCGGCAGGCAGGAACTCCAAGTCCAAAGACCCAAGAGAAATAAACTGTATAGCTTATATAGAATAGATTATAGTATCTTAAAATTTGTTACTTGATGCCTGGGACTTGAAATTCGGAATTTGAGGCTTATTAATCTTCTTCGGAATAACATCAATTTGAAAAAGATTTTTACCAGTTGTCTTTTGCTTTAGCTACTTCAAGCATGCCTTTTTTCAGGCTTTTAATAAAATCGCTCATATACTTATCAACCTGTGTAAGGTAGTTATCCCATTCGGGAATATAAGCTCTGTCCTTTTTGTCAAGCCATCTTTCAAGCGCAAAGTATGAAGCGCCTTTCAGGTTAAAGTCGGTAATTTTATAGCGATATTTATTTTCTTTACATTCAATAGTAAATGTAAAAGAAACTACTCCTGCATCAGTTTTGGTGCCATCCTTCAAAGGTGTATTGTAAAACTTAAACCGAGATATGCCTTCAATTTTACCGTTATCTTTGTCCCTAACTTTGGTTACGTCCTGAGAATTTTTAAAATACAAACCACACCAATGTATTGCCCTGTTATAAAGAGTGTCTCTTATTCCCGCCTGCTGCACTATGCCGGCATATGTGATCTTTTTTGTAACTGTGTCAACAGGTATTATCGGAACAATAACTGTTGTTGCCTGAGCAAATGCTGAAACGGAAAAACCTGTAATTATTGCAGCAATGAGTAGTTTTTTCATAGTCATCATTTTATTAATTTGTAAATACTAACGTGAATAATGGTAACAATATTACGATTTTTTTTAAATATCTTTTCAATGTATGGCAATTTTTTTGCCATAATTTTTTTGACAAGTATTATTTTTCTCTGAAAGATCTTTTTCAAAATGAAATCAAATATCCAACATTCTTTGGATATAGCTTTTGTGCCGGTGTTGGCAATCGGTAAAAATTTAAAATATGTGAAATGCTGTTGTAGAACCCAAACTTCTTAAATGTTATTTTACTAAGGTCTAAACCAAAAGCAAGGAAAAGTTCATGTTTGCCGGCTCCTTTACCATCAAGGTTTTCAGCGCTCACTCCAATATCAAAACTAAGAAATCCAGGAATATACTTTTTCCATTTTACAGGCGCAACACCATTGATATTTGTGCAAAGCCAATATGTGTGACGTTCATAATCATCCATAAATATTTTTCCCTTGTTGTGCTGCAGGGTGCTCCAGTATGATTTATGAACAAAATCCCAACTCCACTTTACATTGAAATTCTTATAAAACGGATGATACGCTTTAAGTACAGGGAATAATGATCCTAAAATATTTGCAGACATATCGGTCAGGCTAAAACCCCACCAGGGGGCAAATCCATCTTTTATTTCTACAATACCGGAAGTGAGTACAGCAAATCCGGCTCCGTACCATGCAGCTTTATGGTTGGGCATTCCAGCCCATTTCAGCAGGTCGCCGAAAACGGTTGATGCAAATTGAGTTGACCAGAAATGGCCCCCCTTATCAAGACATAAGGCATATTTTAATTCTTTGGTATCATCAAAATGAAATTTCTGTTTAGGTACTCCTAATACTTGCATAGTATCCTTCCACCATGCATGCTGCATATAAATAAAAACAGAAGCCGTAACAATAGGAACAGAACTTGAGATCAATGCAATCTTAAATTTATTCAACTTTTGAGTACTGTCGCGAGGTAATAAATCTTTGATATCATTATTTGAATAAAGAACCGGAAGATTTTTTATTTCTGCTTTTTGGTAAGCATTACAACAGCTTCCATTTTTGCAAATAATTGCAAAAAAAATGATTAAGGCGATATAAAATTTTGTAGTCAAGAAATCTAAGAATTAAAATCTTTAGCGTGATTAATCATAAAATCCAAAATTAAATTATTTTCACATACCGGCGATATGTTAAACGTAAATTCTCGCATTGAGATTACTTCAACCTACTGCTTCATCTGCCAATGACGTCGTTGTGAGATTGCCCTTCAGGCAGACAGGAAAACCGCAAGTTTAAGTTGAAATATTCGGATAAATTCTATCTATTAATCGGCGAAAATCTACTTCAATTTGCTAAATCAGCGTTGCTATTCTTAAAGTAATAATGTTGAATTTATCATTAATGTATGCGATTTAACGCCTATACCAAAAATATAATTTTAGTCGGGTTGAATCTCAAATTATTTTTTATTCATATCTTTGTATAATAAAATGAAACAGTTATGAAAAAAATATTTATCACACTTGCACTTTTAGTTGCAGGAACATGCTTTGTTGTTGCTCAAAATAACAACAACAATCAAAATAATCAGAATAAGAACAAACAGCAAAAAATGCCGGATATGCAGAAAGATACTGTTGCTCTTTTTCAGGGACATTTCGGAGGTCCAATAAAATCAGCAGATGTTTTAAAAGAGGACTCTCTTACTATAAATAAAGTTGGTTTTAAGATTATTGGTTTCAGCCTTGTTTACAAGGCAGATACTACACTTTCAAAATTCGATTCAAAAAATAATAAGTTGACGGAAGCTATGAAAACTGCCTTAAAAACATTGAAACCAGGACAAAATTTTTCATTTATCAATGTTAGGGTTATGGTTAAAGGCGGAACATCTTTGAGACCGACCTATGACCATATTGACATGTTTATTGAAAAAGAGAATTAATAAAAAAAATTTTGTGATTACTCAGCAGCTAAATTAGGCAATAAACATAATGCGTCCAAAGCATTTTGAGAATTTTTCATGGCAGTATCAATAACAGAACGCAAAACCGCGAAACGATTAGCACCTTCCT
>CAINEZ010000192.1 GCA_903847905.1 uncultured Bacteroidota bacterium | reverse complement strand
ATTTGCCTATGTGTTAAAAAATCCGCCATATAAAAACAAAGAAAAAACAAATACTCTTTCTTTGTTATAGCAAAATATTCTTTTTATAAACGATACGTTGTTAACTATTTTTTCTATTTTTGTTCAGCATTAGTATAACTATCGGGATCCCTCGCAATGACGTCATTGCTAAGACGACGAAGGAGGATGAGGCAATCTAAAACGATATATCAAGATTAACGTAACGCCAGCATCATATATATCTATAATTTCAGAAAGAATTCTATCTGTTTTTAATATCTCATTTTATCTTATTTTTGCAAAACAACAAAGAAAATATTATGACAAGTTTCTTGGGAAATTTTATTTTAAATGATGCAAAAGTTATTTCAAATAAAATAAATTTCAGCGAAATAAAAAATAAAATAATATTGATTACTGGTGCATCCGGTTTGATTGGGCATTATTTGGTAGCTACAATTAAAAATGCATCTGAATCAGGAAATACACCTAAGGAATTAATTGTAATTTCCAGAAATCAGTTTCCTGAATACTTTAATATTTTTTTAAAAAAAATACCAGTTAAAATTTTATCCGGTGATTTAACAAATGATGAATTTTTATCAACATTACCTGCGGCTGATTACATAATCCACAGCGCCGGTTATGGTCAACCCGGAAAATTTATGTCCGATCCCGTAAAAACATTAAAATTAAATACTTTAACTACTTTTCATCTTTTAGAAAAATTAAACTCAAAAGGAAAGTTTTTATTTATGAGTAGCAGCGAAGTATATAGCGGACTTCCCGAACCCCCATTTAAAGAAGAACAAATTAGCTGCGCAAACACAAATCATCCAAGGTTTTGTTATATTGAGGGAAAACGAGGTGGCGAAGCTATAGTAAATGCTTATCGCATAAAGGGGGTTAATGCAAAATCAGTACGTTTATCTTTAGCTTATGGACCTGGTACTAAAGAAGACGATATGCGGGTACTGAATAATTTCATAAAAAAAGCTTTAATTTATAAAAAAATAGATTTATTGGATCGGGGCGAAGCAAAACGAACTTATATTTATGTTACAGATGCGGCAGAGATAATATTTAATGTTTTATTTTTTGGCAAAAGTGATATTTATAATTTAGGAGGTAACTCGCATACTAACATTTCAAATTTAGCTACGACTATTGGACAATATTTGAATGTACCTGTAAATTTTCCCGAAGATTCTTTTAACAGTCTGCAAGGCGCACCTGATGATGTTTTTTTAGACATGAATAAAGTACGCGATGAATTTGGGAAAAAAGATTTTTTTCCTATGGAGGAAGGATTAAAAAAAACTATTGAATGGCAAAATAAATTATACTTAAAATGATAGTTCATGAATAAAGAAAGATTTTTCATAACCGGTGGCATGGGATATATTGGTTCTGCTTTTGCCCGGGAAGCATTAAAAAGAGGTCATGATGTATGCCTTTATGATTCTCTGATATACGAGCAAAACAAAGAAAGAATGCTTAGGGAAATTTCCATCCCGAATATTCGGGATAAGAAAGATAATACGGAATTAAAATTTATTATTGGCGACACAAGGAACATTGACCTTTTAGAACATTCCCTAATTGATTTTAAGCCAACATACATAATGCACTGGGGCGAGCTAAGCAGCGTTTATTCATGTGAACATAATACAGCTTATACAGAAGATATAAACTATAATAGTTCGCAAAAGGTAATTGATGTTAGTGAGAAACTTGGCTTGAAAGTGTTTTACAATTCAACTTCCAGTGTTTACGGAACTCAGAAAGAGAATAATCTTTTGACCGAAGATTATACTTTGCCTACTCCAACAGATAATTATTGTAGGTATAAACTAAAAATGGAAGAATATATTAAAAATAAAAAAAGTCAGAATAATAATTTTCAAATAATTGTTTTCCGTCCGGCTACTGTTTTTGGATTATCCCCTCGTTTTCGTATCGAGTTACTACCTAACCATTTTACATATATGGCGGTATCCAGAGGTTTAATCAGAATTTCTGAACTAAATGCATACCGCGCTGCAATTGACATTGACGAACTTATAAAGGGTTATTTTAATGTAATAGAAAAAGGCGTATGGAATAATTTAATTTATAATATTGGCTCTTACAATTTTTCAAAGATGCAATTCGCCACAGGAATTCAAAATGTAGTAAAATGTAAAATAATACCAACACATGATCATGGCGATTTACGTAATTTGCAAATAGATTGTTCTTTATTTAATAATGAATTTGATTTTGATTCGCAAAAACCTTATGAAGTTACAATTAATCAGGTAGCGTCATGGCTTGAGAAAAATTTATTATCCTTAGAAAAAAACAACTTTGTTGAATTGCTTAATATGCCTTTAGATAAATGGAATAAAATCTGTAATTAATATTTGTCTTTTTTTAATATAAT
>CAINEZ010000191.1 GCA_903847905.1 uncultured Bacteroidota bacterium | reverse complement strand
TATTATATAATGTCTATTATTAAATTACACATTAATTAAATAATTCGTATATTTGCCATAAAAAAATTATGGCAAAACCAGTTTTACAAATAAAAGGTCACACTGCTGATAGCATCAAGGCCTTAATTAGAAAAGACGAACGATACGGCATTGGCATACGACTTTATGCCGTTTATCAAGTATCAAAATGGCAATCCAGCAGAAAGCTTGAAGACTTGTACAATACCAGTTTTAAGCAAATAACAAATTGGGTTCACAGATTTGAAAAAGAAGGATTAGAAGGATTAAAGGATAAAGAAGGTAGAGGCAGGAAGGACAGGTTAACTTTAATTCAAAAACAGGAAATAACAATGGTATTAGAAAATGAATTGCCCACAAAATATGGATACAATACGGCAACATGGACAGGACCATTACTAATAAATTGGATAAAAAAAGAATTTAAAATCGAATATAAGAAAGCACAGATTTATAATATTATAAAGACACTTGGATTCAGCTATCAGAAAGGCAAAGGGATATTTCCTGAAGCAAACAAAGAAAAGCAAGAAAATTTTAAAAATGCTTTAAAAAAAACTTCAAGAAGAAAATCCTAAAACTGTTCTGCTTTATGAGGACGAATGCTCAATGTCAAATACAGCAACT
Source organism: uncultured Bacteroidota bacterium (assembly GCA_903847905.1). GTDB lineage: Bacteria > Bacteroidota > Bacteroidia > Bacteroidales > CG2-30-32-10 > CAINEZ01. The sequence continues at coordinate 1,284 of CAINEZ010000191.1, read as the reverse complement.
GTAAGCTATAAATGGGGAATAAAGGGCAGACAACCAATAATAGAATGCAAGCAGAATAAAAGAGAGAGACAAACAGTATTTGGTAGTTATAATTATGAAAGCGGAGAGATAACAGTAAACTTTGCAAATAGAGGGAATACAACATCTTTTAAAAAGCATTTGAAAAAAGTTTTAGACATTTATAAACAAGCACCTAAAATAATTATGGTTTTGGACAATGTGCGTTATCACCATGCAAAAAGATTAAAGCTATGGTTAGCAAAAATAACAAAGTTGGAACTTTTCTTTTTACCTCCATATAGTCCAGGCTTGAATGCAGTGGAGCGAGCATGGTGGTACATGAGAAAAAAGATTACAAACAATAGATACTTAATGACGCTTGATGAAAGGAAAAAAGAATTTTGGAAAATGTTTTCTCATTTTCAAAAACCAAATGAAGAATTAAAAATAGTATGTGAAATTAATTATTAGACTTTATATAAATGCAAACCCATCAGGTAATGGAACCGATGAAATTATTATGGCATTAACTGCGGGCACCCTCGATTTTGAATCATACGATGCCTCACAAAGTTATATGGAAACCATACAGGATGGAATTTGTGTAGGTATCTATTCCAATAGTACAACAGATAATAATATTAATAATTGGTTTTTCGGGATTTCAGGCAAAAAAGGAAATGTTCGAACTAGTACAGGTACCACTTCGCAAATATATGCCAACTCTGCCATCAGTAACTATTATATCAGGTTGGAAAGAACAGCTAATGGCATGACTCAATTGAGCGTGTTTTCGGATCCTACATTTACAACTCATTTACCGGGTTCTCCTATTACGTTTGCAATTGATCCGACTATTACAGGGCTAAATACTGTTCAGCACGGCACCGCTGTGTGCGGGTGGACCACAAGATTAATTAACGCTATTGTGGACAATGATTTGATTTGTGATGATAGCTCAATAAATACTTGTAGTTCCATTGTTTTAAGTGATGATTTTTCATCAACCGTAAACTGGCAATCACAAGGCAATGGCGATGTTAACATTAATAATGGAAAATGTAATTTTCACAATGTTTATTGTGGCAGTTATAACAGGGTTTACAGAAATTTAGGTACTACTTTGTCAAATGACTATTGGAAAGCAGAGTGTGATTTTTCAATATTAAATGCAAACCCATCAGGTAATGGAACCGATGAAATTATTATGGCATTAACTGCGGGCACCCTCGATTTTGAATCATACGATGCCTCACAAAGTTATATGGAAACCATACAGGATGG
>CAINEZ010000190.1 GCA_903847905.1 uncultured Bacteroidota bacterium | reverse complement strand
ATATCCAGCTATTAAGATTTTGCAACACCCAAAATTTACAAACATTCCTTTATTATCAGGGGTTTCAGAGGGTGTTGCAAAAAAGTGCGGAAAACAGGAGAATGGAAATGTATTATCGGAAAACATAGTCAATTAATTTTAAAGTATTTTTTTTGTTTGAATAATTTTCACTTAACACTTCTTCTCTTAAAGCAAATTCGGAATTATCGAAGTCGGAATTAAATAATTTTACAACTTCCTTTTTTAACAAATCTGTAGAATCTGCAACATGACAAAGCCTGTCCAATCCCGTACCGGCAAGCATTTTTGTGTTTACCAGGCAGAAGCGCCCTTTATATAATGCATTAAGCAATTTAAGTTTTAATCCTGTAGCCTGAAATGTAAGAAGGATATTCAATTGAGCATTTTTTATAAGCAGCTTCATTTCCTCATCATCAGGATTTGAAATAATTTCCACATTATTGTATGAAGATGCCAACTTTATCAATCGTCTTGAAGGGTGCAATCCGGCTATTTTAAGCGGAACGGAAATATCATTAAAAATTTTTTCTATAAGGAAACTTGCCGTAAATTCATTTTCCGGAACAGAAAGATTCCCGTGATACAAGGCATATTCGCCGTGTCCTTCATTTATTTCCAACTCTTCATTTGCATGGAAACTTGGCAAAAAAACAATTTTATTTTTCGGAAATATTTTTGAAAGATATGCTGCATCATCAAGAGAAACAACAAGCATCAAATTCGCATAGGTTAATATTTTCTGATAGTATTTAAGTTTTATTCCCGCAATAAAAAAATATATTTTATTCCATAAATTCTTTTCTGATCGGGAAAGATTAAAATAATAGCGATGTTCAATATTACTTTCACGATATATTTTTATCCTATTTTTAAGACGTTCATCTCTCAAATAAAAACATGAATGCAATCCTTCAAATAAAACAGGATAATCATCTTTTAATAAATTATTAATTAAATCTTCTGATCTTCTGCTTGCAACTATATAAGGTTTATAACCCATTGCTGAAAAAAAACCTGTTTTTCTTTTATAAAAATAAATCTTCTCACAGTATTTGTCAAGTTCTTTATTTATAGTTCTTCCATACTCGAAACAATGCAAATGAATTTTAATTCCTGCCAAATGTAATTCTTTCAGTTTATAATAAACATCAATCACACCGCCATAATTCGGGGGATAAGGAACATTGAAAGATATAATATGTAAATGTTTGTCAGGCATATTTCCTGAAAATATTAACCAATTTATTTTCTTCATTTTCCCAGCAAAGTTCTTTTGCTGCTTTCTGTGAATTATCTTTATATTTTTTCAATTTTTCAGGATCATCAAGCATTTGGTTGATTTTAGCCGCAATATGCTCAGGGTTATGATTATCTGTTATCTGTCCGATATCGTATTGCTGAATTATTTTTTTTACTTCTAAAAGCGGAGATGCAAGAACAGGAATTCCCGCCTGAATATAATCAAAAAGCTTGTTTGGTAAGCTGTAACGATAATTAATATTAGTGTCTTTATCAAGCGTCAATCCTATATCGGCATGAACAGTATATTGAAAAAGCTTATCCATCGGCTGTTTCGGAATGAAAACAACTTTTTGACTGAGCATGTTTTCTATGACAATTCTTTTTAAAACATCAATAACATCGCCATCGCCGATAATATAAAAGATTGAATTCTCTACTAACTTCATTGCAATTACTGCTTCTTCCACGCCCCTGTCAATATTAATGCCTGCGCCTTGCAGGAGAATAATAAATTTATTTTCATCTATTCCTAATTCCTTTTTTGATTTATATTCATTTTGTTTTTGAATAGGAGGAATATTTCTTACCACTGTCAACTCTTTCCCGTATTCATCTTTATATAATTTTGCAATGGAATCATTAACTGTGATAATATCCTGTATTTTCGGAAATATCCATTTTTCTACACACTTCCAGGTATTTTGAACAAACTTTCTTCCTTCAAGTTCAGGTACTCCTGTATAGTATTCATGACTATCGTAAACAAGTTTTTTATTTCTTATTTTTTTCACAAGATAATTAGGAAGCAGGGTATCAAGATCATTTGAAACAAGCAGATCGCATTTTTTAAAAAGCAGGAAGAAAAATAATCTGAGATTATATTCTGCATAGAAAAAAAAACCCTTTTCAAAAAAAAGGGACATACGCTTTGTGGCGTATTCTCTTGCATCCAGAGGAAGGCTTTTTCTTTGTTTTCGCCCGACAAGCAAAACTTCAAAGCCAAGTTTTTTAAGCGTAATGCATGTTCGGTGCACACGGCGGTCGGTGGAAAGGTCGTTAGTTACTGATACTATTGCTTTTTTCAAAATATCGGATGCTAAAAAACAGTTTATTAACGTAAACTTCAAAACTATATTTTACAATTTAATGCAAAACTATTAATTTTACAAAATATATAACCTCATTATGATTATTTTAGAAAATATCTCTTTAAAGCCTTATAACACATTCGGCATTCAGGCGGAAGCAAGGGTTTTTGCCGAAATGCACACTTTACAGGATATTCAAACTTTTCTGAATACAGCCAAATATAAAGGCAGACAGAAACTGATTCTTGGCGGTGGCAGCAACATTCTTTTCACTAAGGATTTCGAAGGTGTTGTGATGAAAATAAATACGAAAGGTATTTTAAAAATCAAGGAAACTGAACAGCATGTTTGGATAAATACCCAGGCTGGCGTGGTGTGGGATGATTTTGTAATTTATTGTCTCGAAAATAATTATGGTGGTATAGAAAACCTTGCATTGATACCCGGAAATGTTGGCGCATGCCCTATACAAAACATAGGCGCTTATGGAGTGGAAGTGAAAGATACTATTGAATCAGTCGAAGTTATAAATATGCAGACTTTGCAGATGTTCGAATTGCATAATAATGAATGTGATTTCGGCTACCGCAATAGTATTTTTAAACATGAGTTAAAAGATAAAGTTATTATTATTTCAGTTAATTTTAAACTATCAAAGAAACATCAGCTACATATTGAATATGGCGCTATTAAGGAAGAATTAACAGAACATGAAATATTTAAACCTACTATTCGTGATGTTGCAAATGCTGTAAGCAATATCCGTCGCTGCAAATTACCCGACCCTAAAGATATTGGGAACTCCGGAAGCTTTTTTAAGAACCCTTCTGTTTCTGAAAAAGATTTCAAGAAATTAATTTCTTTATTTCCCAAAATTCCTTCTTATGCGCAAACTGATGGAACATACAAAATTCCCTCAGGATGGCTTATTGAACAATGCGGATGGAAAGGGCATCGTGAAGGCGATGCCGGCGTGCATAAAGACCAGGCGCTGGTTCTTGTGAACCATGGTAATGCAACAGGCTCCGAAATTCTTGACCTTGCAGGAAAAATTCAAAAATCTATTATAGAAAAGTTTGGGATTAATCTTGAAATGGAAGTTAATGTTATTTGAGTCAATTGATAGACTTTGATTGAAAGCTTTTTTATGAATCTACTTTTTTAAGTTTCATTATTTCCCTGTCAAAATCAGATTCGTAATTTTTATCTTGTATCACTCTGTATTTTTCAAACTCAGTTTCTGCTTTCAATTTGGCTTCCAGCATAGTTAATTTTCCTTTGTCTTTTAAAATAGGATAATTGGTGAGTTGTAAAAAGTTTGTGAGAAATTTATTCCAGTCTTTCATATACATTAATTGTTGCCGCAATGCGTTGTTTTCAGCCAAATCTAAATAAGCTGAAACAATACGGTTAAGTTCTGAAATATGGGCTTCGTTCAAATAATTCTTTGCAACTACAATATCGCTTTTTAATATTTTCCCATCAGGCGCATACTTCCATGTTTTTAAACCCATGTATATTTTTTTTGCATCTGCTTCGGTGTAAATTATTTCGGCTGCGGTTTTTCCGGTTATGGCCCAATGCAATTTGTTTTGCACCGATGCAAAAAAATCTTTAGTTATTTCTGCTTCTTTATTGTAGTCAACACTCAAAGCATATAAATCAGTAATTTTTTGATAGAACCTCCGTTCACTTGCCCTTATTTCCCTTATGCGTTCAAGCAGTTCGTCAAAATAATCTTTACCAAAAGATTTACCTTGTTTCAACCTTTCATCATCTAATACAAACCCTTTAGTGATAAATTCTTTGAGAGTGTTTGTTGCCCAAATTCTAAATTGTGTTGCTTCTACTGAGTTAACACGATAACCAACTGCAATAATCACTTCCAGATTGTAAAAATCAACATCCCTTGAAACATCTCTATTGCCTTCTTTTTGAACTATCCGGAAATTCCGGATAGTTGAATCTTTTTGCAATTCTCCTGTAGTAAAAATGTTTTTAAGATGTTCATTTATGGTGCGCACATCTACACTAAATAATTCGGCAATGCGTTTCTGGCTCAGCCAAAAAGTTTCTTCTTCAAAAATCACCTCCACTTTTATATTGCCTTTTGGGGTGGAGTAAAATATGATTTGATTATTTTCCATTGCTTATGTTTTCTGTAATTTTTAATTCTTCCTTTGTTAACTCATAAAGTTTGTAAGTCTTTTCATCAAATTGCTTTTTCAAAATTTGCTTGCGTTTTATATTGCTTATAAATATTTATAAAAAATTTAAACAAAGATAATTTTTTTGCTGAAACTAATTGTCTTATAATATGGTAAGGCGTGCATAAAGACTAGGTGCTGATTCTTGTGAACCATGGTAGTGCAACAGGTTATGAAATTCTTGATCTTGCAGAAAAAATTAAAAAATCAGTAAAGGAAAAATTTAGCTTGGAATTGCAGATGGAAGTATATGTTATTTGATTTATACTTCCATCGCCCCTATCAGATCTTTCACTGAAGACATTTTGTGCCGCGCAAGATAATTTTCTATTCCCTGTAAAATTTTTATGGATATCTGCGGTTCAATGAAATTGGCAGTGCCAACCTGTATGGCTGTTGCACCCGCAAGTAAAAACTCTATTGCATCGGCAGCGCTCATGATACCGCCTAATCCTATAACAGGTATCTTTACAGCTTTTGCCACCTGCCAAACCATACGCAGAGCAACAGGTTTTATTGCAGGACCGGAAAGACCGCCGGTTACAGTTGATAATATTGGTTTGCGGGTTTCGGAATTTATAGCCATCCCGAGTAATGTATTTATTAATGAAACAGCATCAGCTCCTTCGGCTTCTACAGCTTTTGCTATGCCTGCAATATCAGTAACATTAGGAGAAAGTTTTACAATAAGTATTTTTTTGTAAGCTTTTCTTATGGCTTTCGTGATTTCGGCAGCAGATCCACAACTTGTACCAAAAGCCATTCCGCCTTGCTTTACATTAGGGCAGGAAATATTTAGTTCTATTGCAGCAATTTTATCAAGGTCATTAATTTTTTCAGCAACTGCAACATAATCCTCGATCTTAGAACCTGAAACATTTACAATTATGTTGGTATTATATTTTTTTATTTCAGGATAAATTTTTTCAATAAAATAATTTACGCCTTTATTTTGCAAACCCACTGCATTCAGCATTCCTGAAGCGGTTTCAGCCATGCGTGGATATGCATTTCCTTCACGAGGCTCAAGAGTTGTACCTTTTACAATAATACCGCCTAAGTGATCAATATTAAAAAAATCTTCAAATTCCTGCCCATAACCGAATGTTCCTGATGCTGTAAGTACAGGATTTTTAAACTCAAGGTTTTTTATTTTAATTTTCAGGTCTGCCATTTCAATGATTTTATATTAAAAACAGGTCCGTCGGTACAAACACATTTGTGCCCGTCAACAGTTTCAGTTACGCAGCAAAGACAAGCGCCAATGCCGCACGCCATGGTATTTTCGAGCGAGACCTCGCAATCAATTTTATTTTTCTTTGCAATAGCAGCTATAGCTTTCATCATGGGTTCGGGTCCGCAGCAGAATATTTTTGTGTATTTAGATACGATGTCTTTTAAAACAGAATTTTCAGTTATCAAGCCTTTCTCCCCTTCACTTCCATCTTCAGTAGAAACAAAAACTTCGCCAAATTTCTTCATTTCATTAATTAAAGAAATATCACTTTTTTTTCCGGCGCCTATCAGAATGTCCATCTTAATTTTTTTATCATTAAGATACTTCGCAAGGAAAAATAAAGGCGCTATACCACAACCTCCTCCTACTAATAATGCTTTTCCGCTTATGTCCGT
>CAINEZ010000189.1 GCA_903847905.1 uncultured Bacteroidota bacterium | reverse complement strand
CCTTTTGATGCTATTGAAAAATGGTTTGAAATTAAACCAGAAATATTTTTACAAAAACCTGATGAATTTAAAAATAAAGTTTTATCTTTGAAAATAATTAACACAAGTTATCATAAACAACCTTGTGAAACTTGACAAGTTATATTTAATATTTCCGCTATTTCCACATGATCGTACCCTTCAAGAAGATAAAGAGAAAATATTGTTCTGCTCCCATCAGGTAATTGTTCCATTGCTTTTTTAACATTCTGTACGCTCAATGCAAGTTCATATTCCGATGAACCGTCATCATTTTCTTCAGGCATATCAACCATTTCAAGATCATCCAGATATTCAAGTTCTGTTTTTTTTCTTTTTAACTCATTGATGCATTTATTCACTACAATTTGTTTTATCCACGCGCCAAATGTTGATTTAAAATGAAAACTATCAATTTGCTGAAACACATCTGTAAAAACTTCCTGCAGCATATCTTCGGCTTCGCTGCGGTTATTAAGCATTCGCAAACAAATATTGAACATAGCCTTAGCATAAAGCTTATACAGCTTATGATACGCTTCGCGACTTCCATGCCGGCATTGCTCAATTAAAGCCTTATTGATATCAACTACACTTTCGGTCAAATGCATTTACCTTTCATAATAAAAAGACAGAAAAAAATATCAAGGGTTGCAAAATTCCTGATATTTATTTCAAAGATAAAAAGGGTTTTTTGTTTAGGATTCATCTTCATTCAGTGACTTTCATATTCTCTTAGTATTTTAAATTTTTTCTGGAAAAAAAAACCCTCCAAATATTTGAAGGGTTTTTTATTTAAAGATAAATTAATTTTCAAATTTTCAATTTGAAATTTGCAATTATTTTAATAATCCATTCCACCCATTCCACCCATTCCGCCTGGCATTTGAGGCATAGCAGGAGATTTTTCTTTTATCTCAGAAACAACACATTCGGTTGTCAGCAACATTCCTGCAATAGAAGCTGCATTTTCCAAAGCAATGCGTGTAACCTTTGTAGGATCAATTACGCCCGATTTGTAAAGGTTTTCGTATTTGTCTGTTCTTGCATTGAAACCAAAATCGTCCTTGCCTTCTTTAACTTTCTGAACAACTATAGACCCTTCAATACCTGCATTTTCAACAATCATTCTCAGAGGTTCTTCAAGCGCTCTGCGGATAATCTGTATTCCTGTGATTTCATCTTCATTTTCTCCTTTTAATTTTTCTAAAGAAGAAATTGCCCTGATATAAGCAACACCACCACCGGGAACTATACCTTCTTCAATTGCAGCGCGTGTAGCATGCAATGCGTCATCAAAACGGTCTTTCTTTTCTTTCATTTCAACTTCGCTTGCGGCTCCTACATAAAGAACCGCAACGCCACCTGATAATTTTGCAAGACGTTCCTGTAATTTTTCTTTGTCATAATCTGACGTTGTTTTTTCTATCTGAGCCTTTATTTGGTTGACGCGAGCAGTAATATTTTCTTTTGTGCCTTTTCCATTTACAATAGTGGTATTATCCTTATCAACTACTATTTTCGCTGCTTGTCCCAAATATGTCAGGTCAGCATTTTCAAGCTTATATCCCTGTTCTTCCGAAATTACAACGCCGCCTGTTAGTATAGCTATATCCTGAAGCATTTCTTTTCTTCTGTCGCCAAAACCGGGAGCTTTTACTGCACAAATTTTCAGCGAACCGCGAATTTTATTTACAACAAGTGTTGCTAATGCTTCGCCTTCTACTTCTTCAGAAATGATCATCATTGGACGGCCTGCCTGAACAGATTTTTCAAGTATGGGAAGAAAATCTTTCATGCCGGAAATCTTTTTATCGTAGATCAATATGTAAGGATCTTCCATTACTGCTTCCATTTTTTCAGGATCAGTTACAAAGTATGGAGAAATATAACCACGGTCGAACTGCATTCCTTCTACAACTTTTACAGTAGTATCAGTGCCTTTTGCTTCTTCAATAGTAATTACACCTTCTTTTTTAACCTGGCGCATTGCATCTGCAATATGTTTCCCTATAGCTGAATCGTTATTTGCAGAAATAGTAGCAACTTGTTCTATTTTTTCGAAACTGTCGCCAACTTTTTGCGACTGTGATTTAAGATGCGCAACAACTGCTTCAACAGCTTTATCTATTCCTCTTTTAAGATCCATTGGATTAGCGCCGGCTGTAACATTTTTTAAACCAGTATTAATAATTGACTGCGCTAAAACCGTAGCGGTAGTTGTTCCATCGCCAGCGATATCAGCAGTTTTGGAAGCCACTTCTTTTACAAGTTGGGCTCCGATATTTTCAATCGGGTCTTTTAGTTCTATTTCTTTTGCAACAGTTACTCCGTCTTTTGTCATCTGGGGAGCTCCGAATTTCTTTTCAAGGATCACATTTCTCCCTTTAGGTCCAAGGGTTATTTTTACTGCGTTCGCCATAGTATCAACACCTTTTTTCAAAAGGTCGCGCGCTTCGATATTGTATTTAATTTCTTTTGCCATATTATTACTATTTTTTATTATTGTTAAATGTTTATTTGATTAATTAAAATGAAAAGGGAAATAAAAAACTGCGTTTAAATAATAGCATAAACATCTGATTCCTTCATGATGAGGTAATCTTTCCCGTCAACATTTATTTCAGTTCCGGCATATTTTCCATATAGAACTTTGTCTCCTACTTTAACTGTCATAGGCTCATCTTTTTTACCACTGCCAACGGCAACTATGGTTCCTCTCTGTGGTTTTTCTTTTGCAGTATCGGGAATAATGATACCGCCTGCAGTTTTTTCTTCTGCTGCTGCCGATTCTACGACTACTCTGTCGG
>CAINEZ010000188.1 GCA_903847905.1 uncultured Bacteroidota bacterium | reverse complement strand
TTTAAAAATATTTTCAATAATACTCCAATAAATCCCGAAGGAATAATCCAATAACAATGAATCAACTCAATTTTTTCTTTTCTTATTAATTTGTAAGCGCAAAAAAACATTTTAAAAAAGAAAACTAAAGTAGAAATGACAGGAATATTTTTTTTTGTTGCATCTACTTTGCGCGATTTGTAGCCGGGATATTCAAATTTAGTAACACATATTGATTCTGATGCTTGATATACAATTGCCTTTTCATCTTTACAACATGGGGCAATAACATAAATTTTATTGTTATATTTTGCCAAGTAACTTACTAATTCTTCAACAAAAATACCTTCGTGATACTTTAAAGATGGGTAGGAGCTAGTTAATATACATATTTTCATATCATGTATTAGATTGATGTAATTTAAATTTTACAAATAAAATATCTTTTAGAAATTTTTCTTAATGTATCTCGATTTGATTTGTAATTCAATTTTAGAATTGAAACAGCATTAAAAAAAATGTACTTGTAGCAATGCAAATATTCATAAAAAATTGTTTTTCAAAATTATTTATTAATGTGCCAATAGCCTCCCGTTTTTTTACTACCTCTTCGTTCAATTAAATTGTTTTTTAAAAAAACGCGAATATATTTATCAATCGTGCTAAACGGAATATTTAACATTTTTGCTAAATCAGTTGCATTTATTCCAGGTTCTTCTTTTATTTTGTTGTAAACCATTTTTTGTCTATCATTTAATTCGCCATTTAATTCGCCATTTAATTCGCCATTTAATTCGCCATTATTAAATTTATCATTAAATGCAGTTAATTCGAAGGTAACCTTAACAACACCATGATCTTCATGGAAAACGGGTTCGGGAATATTGGCTTTCTTACATTCACGAATAATTTTAAGAGTACCTCTGCCCCAGCTCTCAATAAAACCAGCTTTGTAAAAAATATCTGCCAATAATTTATTTCTAGGTTTAGATAAATGCTCCCGCTTCAAATCGGCAATTGAAATTTCGGGTGGCAATTTACCTTCGTTAGCAATGCTAAGGTTATTGTTGTAAATTTTTATTTGAATAGCTGAAGTCGTGTTGTAATCGCGATGTATTAAAGCATTAAAAACAGCTTCGCGCAATGCCTCAAAAGGATACTCTAATTGCTCTCTACGGTGCGCCCCTTCGTATGTAATAGAGCTTAAAAGGTATTTTGTTTTTAAAATCGCTAATGTGTTTTCAGCTTGTTGAAACAAGTTCCCTTCAACAATATCAGACGAAACAATATCTGCTTCGTTTATAAAGCGACCGATTTTTATAACAGCTTGAGGGAAAAATCGCTGTGGATTTTTATCGAAAAGTAAAATTGCGGCTTTGGTAGGCAATAAAGAGGGTGTTAATAAATTTAACTTTTTGATGAGAACTTTTACATCAGTTTCGTCTTTTGCAAAAGGTAATCTATCATAGGATAATTTTTTAAAAAGTTCAAAAGTTGAATTATCAGGTTCAAATTCCCATTGTATATTTGCTTCTAATGCATCCCATGTGATTCCACTTTTATGCAGTAAAAAGTCGCTTAATCCTCTTCCTTGCAATTCAAGGCATACGCTGCCACTTCGAATATAATAACGACCATTATACGAGATAGGCACTGATGATGTTTGAATAATTATTTTAATAATCGGTTTGTCATCAATATGTTCAAGTACAATAAAAGGAATAATTCCAATTTTTTGATTGATAATATTGGGAAGTGTTTCAATTAATATCATTGGATCTTTAACCCCAATAGCTTTACCCTTATCATTTATTCCAATGTATAATAAACCGCCCTCTGAATTTGCAAAAGCGCAAACATTTTTCAGAAAGTCTTCTTTCCAGATCAATTTGAATTCTACTTGTTGCGATTCTTCTTTGGGTATCATAAAATTAGCTTATTAATTCAACAGTTTAATAGAACACTGATTCCGCATGTGCGGAATGATTTACGCTGATCATATTTTATCATAATCATCGGTTCCGAAGTTTCGGAATCTGCGTTCTATTTTATTAAAAAAGATACTTTTTCATGCTTTCTGGTCTATTATTTATTGCTTTGAATTATTAATATTTTTTTATGTTGTCAACCTGTATTTCTGATTTTTACTATTGGGTTTATCCGGAATTGTCATTTCGATTATACCAATTTTTAAAGCCGGCTTAATGTATGCGGTTCGGAAGTATTCCCTGTCATTTATACCCAAAGCGTTTTGCAATTCATCCCTTGTCATTTCGCCTTTTAATACTGCAATAAGCTGTTTAACTTGCGGGGTAACTTGCGGGGTAACTTGCGGGGTAACTTGCGGGGTAACAGAACTTATCTTTTTTTCCTTGAAAAATTCTACTGTAAAACCACCAGAATGCTCGGAAAACAAAGGCAATGGAAGTCCGTTTACCAGACATTCTTCTGCAATAGCTATTGTACCACGTCCCCACGATTCAATGTATCCTGCTTTGAAAAACAAATTAGCCAAACTTTTGTTGCGAGGCAATGAAGAATGTTGTTTTAGCAGCATTTCAGCATTTAACGATTCAGGAAGCAAACCCGCATTCCATATTATCAGACTATCATTATAAACTTTTATTTGTGTAATCGATCCGTTATAATCCCTATGAATTAAAGCATTAAGCAATGCTTCTCGTAAAGCGATTTCGGGAATTTCTAACCTCTCCTCTCGATGAATTCCTTTATAAGATATTACCGATTTCAAATATTTTGATTTTAAAATATCCATAATATTTTCAACCATAGCGAACAAATTGCCCTCAATCACATCCTGAACAACAATGTTGGTTTCGCTGAGAAACCGCCCAATCTTTACAGACATTGAAGGGAAAAACCGCATAGGATCAGCCGCGAAAGCCAAAAGCGCAGCCCTTTTAATATGCTTAGATTCATCTAATAAATATAGATTCTCAAAAAGACGTTCTATAGGTAAATTACGAGCATCTACATGTAATCTGTTAGCGGAAATTGCTAACTCAACAAATCGTTTAACCGTCGAAATATCAATATCTTCAAATGAAGCAGCCCCTAACCCAACTTCATCCCATGTAAGATTATGCCTTTTCAATAAGAAATTTTGCAGAGCAAGTCCGTTTAATTCTTGAGTGGTGGAACCACTTCTTAAATAATACTTGCCACGCAGACTAACAGGTTGAATGCTTTGATTTATTTTAAGTAATAGGTATGAAATGCCATTCTCGAAAAGTAAATCAAGCTGCAATACTATTCCCATTAAATTTGCAGCCTTATTCGGAATCTCTTCAAGTAATCTTTTTGTGTTTTGAAGTCCAACAACTTCGCCATTATCATTTACGCCTATATACATATACCCACCCTGCGAATTTGCAAAACCGCATAATTGCTTCAAGCATTCATCTTTCCAGATCAATTTGAATTCTACTTGTTGCGATTCTTCTTTGGGTATCATAAAATTAGCTTATTAATTCGTTAATATAACGATGATAAATTTCATTATTATTAATTGGGAAAGTACTTGTAGCAATGCAAATATTCATGGATTGTAGTCTGCTAATTACACTAAAAAATCAATAATTTAAAAGTCGGATAAAAGAAAATCTTCAAGTTTGTAATGTTCTATCCCGTTGTCGTTATCCCATTTTAAAGCATCCATGGTAATTACAAATTTTGGATAGTTATCTTTAATAGCTTTAAGGTTTCCAAACTCTCTTTCATAAACTTTGTCATCGCCGATAATATATGCCACTTGAAGATATTTTTTAATTGAATTTTTTTTGCAAACGAAATCAATTTTTTTTGCTCCAAGTGAACCCGTATATATTTTATAACCGCAATAATTCAGATGAAGAAATACTGCATTTTCGATTATTTTATTAATATCTTTTTGCTTAAACCCGCATATTACATTACGCAAACCGAGATCTTCGAAATAGTATTTTTCTCCGAATTCAAATATTCTTTTACCCTGGATATCGGCTCGTGAAACTTTTAAAAGAAAAAAAGCATTCGTAAGGTATTTCAGGTATTCAATAACTCTTACGGGAGCCATGTTAATTTTCTGTGATTTTAAAAAATCGCTTATACTTTTTGCAGAAACAACAGAGCCTGTGTTGTCGGCTGCAAATAATAAGAGGTTTTCAACAAACCGTGTATTGCGAATATTTTCTCGCGCAACTATATCTTTAAAAAGGATGGTGGCATAAATTCCTTTTAAGTATTCAAAAACAATCTGGTCGTTAAGTTCAAGGTGTCGAAGAAAAGGTAAACCGCCATATCTAAGATATTTATTCAGCGAAGCGGTTCCTGTTTTTAATCTGTTAAATAAAAGGAACTCGCCATAATTTAGGGCATAAACCGGAATTTCAATACTGCGCCCGCTAAGCAATCCTGCAATATCGCCAGAAAGTAGCGAGGCATTACTTCCTGTGCACCAAATGTCCCATTTGTGTTTAGCTATTAATGCTCTTAACCCGTTTTCAAAGTTTTCAATTTCCTGAACCTCATCAATAAACAAATAATTCTTTCCTGTAATTAATTTTGTTTTTAAAAAACTTATCAAATCCTCATCGTTTTTAATATTTCTGAAATCGGGTAATTCCTTATTTATATAAACAATATTTGGATTTTTTACTGTCTTTTCGATGTGCCTTATAACCTGAAATAACATATAGCTTTTGCCAATCCGTCGTTGACCGAGAAAAAACTTTATGATATTTTTATCAATAAAATGTAAAGATTTTTGAAGATATTTCTCCCTGCGTATAACTTTTTTGGGAATGTACTGCCTGTAATTAGTATTATTCATACGTTAAACTTTTTACAAAAATACAAAAAGATTTACATATACATAAAACATTTTAATATTTTTAATTTTATATAACTCCATGCTATTTCACTTCTTTAATATCAATATGAATGGTAAAAAGATTAAAATAAAGTTTTTCTTGTTTTACATTATCCTACATATTCATTCGTTAAGCAATTCAAATTAAAAATTGAAACAGCATTTAAAAAAATGTACTTGTTGCAATGCAAATATTAA
Source organism: uncultured Bacteroidota bacterium (assembly GCA_903847905.1). GTDB lineage: Bacteria > Bacteroidota > Bacteroidia > Bacteroidales > CG2-30-32-10 > CAINEZ01. The sequence continues at coordinate 6,249 of CAINEZ010000188.1, read as the reverse complement.
TAATAAATTGTTTTTCAAAATTGGTATAACAGTTTGATAGAACACTCTTGCCTACCGGCAGGCAGGGATGACGCTGGTTTTTATGATTTTCACAGATCAGCCTGCTTGCAGGCTGAAAAATCATATTTTATCATAATCATCAGTGTTATCTGCGTTCTACTTTATTTTTGACTTGTTCCTTAGTTTATAAATAGGTATATCTAGTATGCTGGCAATTTCTTTGGCTTTAATGTTTGGTTTAGTTTTTATTGAATCAAGCACTTTTTGCCGTGTTGAATTTAATGTGCCATTTAATCCCTCATTTATTTTGCCAATATGAAATTCGTCAATATAACGATGATAAACTTCATTACGATTAATTGGGAAAGTACTTGTTGCAATGCAAATATTCATATATAGTTTTCGTGTTACCGAATTTATCAGATTAATAATATTTTCTTAATAATACCGATACGCAATATGTAATAGTCCAAAAATGCAGGACTAAACATATTGTCTATCGGCATTTACCACTGTATAATTATGAACTTATCCTTTGGACAATTTCATAATAAGCATTGGTATAAATTCTTTTATACCAATTGTATATATAAAATAGTCTAAAGACATTTTATATATTACAATGGTAAATGCCGATGCTGCATGAAAATAGTTCAATAAGACGCAGTCGCAATTGGACTATATTGAATGCGCTATCGGTATTATTTCCTGACTATTCAAAAATTTAACAATTTCTTTGAAAAATCGAATGTCATTATATAATAATAAATAAAAAACTTTAAATTTTCTTGCAAAAGCAAAGTAATATTCAGGATTTATAAAGTCGTTCATTATCCTGTATATCCATCCACATAGCAAATAAGAAAAACTGGATGCCGGATATAAAAAGGAAAACAAAAGCAAGTACAGGCAGAAAACCAATTTGGATTCCGGAAAAAATAGCTTTTAATATTTTAAGAAGGTAAGGAACGCTTATTATTGATAAAAGCAAACCGAAATTATATAAAAGAAACAGCGGATGAAAATCGCGGAATAAATATTTTATCCATAAGCGTTTAAAAAATGATTTAAACAAAAGCCATGAAATTAGGGGAATGACTTTCAATATTTTCATTTTTGAGTTTTCGCCGATATTATAAACAGGTTTTATTTCTACTTCTTTTATTGTGCAAAAAGCAATATTTAATTTTACCAGTAAATCATTGGGCATACCATAGCGGCGGTATATTTTATAAAGCCTGATTGCATTTAAAGCTTTGTTGGAAATAGCCGTAAACCCGCATTGAGAATCCGACACATGCCAGTATCCTGATGATATTTTTGTAAGTATTGACAATATGGAATTTCCAAAATAACGAATTTTAGGAATAACGAATAATGCGCTTCTGTGAATTAAGCGGTTACCTTTAACAAAATCAATATTTTCTTCAATTACCGGTTTACAAATAGATTCAAGTTCGTCAGGATCCATTTGTCCATCGCCGGCCATTACGGCTGTGCAGTCGATTTCATAATCTTTACACCATTTATATCCGCGGGCAATGGCAGCGCCGACACCGACATTTTTTAAATGATTTATCAATATGATTCTCGATTTGAAAGGATCTTTGCAGATCACTTCTGACGCAGGGAAATATTTAAGTTCGTTTTCTTTCAATGCTGCTGTAGTTTCAGCGGCTTTTGAAAAACGATTTTTCTTTACTTCGGCAGGTTTTGGAATCTCTCTTTCCGGAAAATTATTTTGAAATTCTTTTACTATTAAAGTTGTATTATCTTTTGAGCAATCGTTCACAACAACAATCCTGTCAATAAAATCGGGAATGGTTTCAATAACATCTTTAATTTGCTTTTCTTCGTTAAAAGCCGGAATTACTACAGCTATTGTTTTATTATTTAACATTTGGTTTTACTGTGTTTTTTTTGAATAATAAAGGTAAAAAAGCAATGGTCAAATATACAACAAATTCGTTAACCTGTATATACCTTAAATGAAGCCACCCAAAAATTGCAAGAGAAAAAATTGCCATAATATATATAAGGCAAAGTATAAAAAGAAATACGAAAATATTATCCCGCATTCTTGATTTAATTAAATTGTAACTAACATAAAGAAATGTTGTTGTAAAAAGTATCAGCCAGATAAAATTATTAAAAAAATAGCCATGAAACAGGTAATAATAATGCCATAAAAGAAGCCAGTTATTATGTGTTTTTTCTAAAACAAATCTTTCTGAATAATCCTTATATGGATTAGAATAAGTGTAATATTCTTTGTAAATCATTTTTTCAATGTCTTTACTTGGCGGTATCATGAAATACTTAGTTGTATTGCGTAAAATATTATTACTATACCATATTTCACTAAATCCTGGTGCTGTTGATTTTGGCCAGTAATAAGTTGCTGTGTTATGGATAATATCTTCTTTGTAATATTTTTTATCCAATTCCGGTAAAATAGAAAAATAAAAATCAGCTCTTTGATCCGCAAAACACGATACCAATTGTGTAAACAATTTACATTTTTCTTTAATTGCAGTGGAAGGATTGCTTTTTATCTCGGTAATTGTAATTTCATTCATGATTTTTAATCTGCCGGGATTACCCGGGGAAAAAAATCCCTCAGAGGAATAATTAAAAACCGACCATGCAATATTTAAGAAAAAAATCGGAGCAATTAATAACAAATAATATTGAAATTTTTTATGATTAAGGTAAAAATATATTATAAGAATGGGTATAATGAAGTAAATATACATTCCGTTAGGCCTGAAGATAGATGGGAGAGAAAGAGAGAGAGAGAAATATATCCATGTAATTCTTTTTTGCGAGTTCAGTGCAATAATTAATAAAGCTATAATGAGTATAATAGAATCGCGGTAAAATGGTTCTGTGAGTAAGGAAATATCACTCCACAGAGTTGCTGAATCTATCATATAAACGCTTAACGCAATGGACGCATAAATGGCTAATTTTCTATAATATTTATATGTAGCGTATATAAGAAATAAACAAGAAAGAAAACTTACCATGCTTTGAATAAATAGAATGGTATATAAATTAAAGTTTAAAATTTCGGTTAGTACAATAAACAAAATATACCCTGGAGGATAAATGCCAAATCCGATAAAGTTACCATGTAATATATCATAGGCAACAGAATACATCATAAAACCATCAAAGGTTATTATTGGCAGGGGCATCCATAAAAAATAAGGCGCTCTGGAAAAAATAAATGATATTGTAATAATTAGGAATGATAATATTAATTTGTTTTTATAATTAATTTTAGAAAAACAACTCATATTTTTATTAAGTTAAAATTTTAAAGATAATTATTTTTATTTTTTGCAAATCTATTATACAAAACGGTTTGTTTTTTTTCAAAACATTTTACGCAAAGAATTTATGGGAGGAGGTAATTTTGTTTTGTCAATAAATGCATTGTGTTCATATACAAGCATAAGGTTTGTGTGATGTTTATGAATTTTGTGATATTGAAATTTGCACATCACCTTACTAAATGTTTCATATAATTTTTTTGACGATTTATCGGTTTCTTCATCAAAGATCATTTTGTTGAAAATTATCAGACCTTTATCATTAATCGAGTTTTTTAATTGTGAAAGGAACTGTTCGCTTTCTATATTTTCAGGGACAAGGTTATCTACATAAACATCAACAATAATAAGATCGAAATGTTTTTTATTTTCCATCATAAAATTATAAGCATCTGCACAAATAATTTCAGTGTTTGTGAAACGCTGTATATTAAAATATTTATGTCCTAAAGAAATTACCTGTTCATCTTTTTCAATACCGGTAATATTGCAATTGATTTTATATTTTTCCTGTAAAAGTGAAGCAACGCTTCCGGCGCCAAAGCCAAGGATCAGAGCGTCTTTAATAGAATGCTTCTTGATATTTATTTTTTTAAAAATTGAATCAAAAACCCTTTGTAACATTCCATAAGAATAATTTGCATGAAGTGAATTTAACATATACTTTCCATTTATATGTGTTACTTCAAGACATGAATTGATTTTACTGCCGGTTCTTTCAACCACTCGCCCCAACAAATAACTGTAAGTTAGTTCAAGTAAGTTTTTTATTTTTTTTGTCATTTCAGTGTTTTGTAAATAACTTATAACAAAAGTACAATAAAGTTAGATAAAATGCAACTGTTTGCTCATTGCGTAAATTAGAAAACAACTATAAAAAAATAATTAACAAATAATATCGGGATGAGATACAATTATTGAAGTAGCATTACCGCCAAAACCGGTGGCATTAACCATTATTTTTCTTATATTTCTTTTCTTGTTTTTAACTAAAGTTTTATAAGGAAACTCCGGCGAAAAATTATTTTGAAGGCATATCAATCCCAGTTCAAGACTCAAAGCCGGAGCGGCTGAATATGTATGCCCGATTTTCCATTTATTTGAAAAAAGATTTGGCATATCATTTTTAAAAACACTTCTTATTGCATTCATTTCTGCTTCATCGCCTTTAATGGTTCCGGGGCAATGCAGCAGCACCAGGTCAATATTATTATCCGTTACCATATTCTCTAATGCCATTTTCATTGATGCTGTAATAAGAGAACCATCTTCAGATATCCCTGTAAGAGTCGGAGGCCGTTCAAATGAAAAACCTACCGATTCAATTATTCCTAAGGGATTATGATCTTTGAGTTCGGTTATATTCATTTTTTCTATTGCGAAAGCTGCAGCGCCTTCTCCAAGTATAAATGTATTAACTCCTTTATCGGAAACATACAAAGGCGCACAAGGATATTTATAGTCGAGAAGTTTTGAATATATACCCAGGGCTTCCACCTGCGCAATGGTAAACCTTGTGAGTGGAGCTTCAGTACCGCCGGCAATAAACCTGCCGGCAAACCCTGATTTTATCCATGCTATAGCATTACAAATAGCCTGTATACCGGTACTGCAGGTAACCGATGTGTTTATAACCGGTCCGTTTAAATTAAGGTGTGCCGCTACCTGGTTAGAAACATATCCCAATGTAGTTAAAGGAGATGTATTAATTAATGTTTTCTTTTCCCTGTTATTGAGGAACTCTTCGTGAAGTTGTTCAAACAAAAAAGTAGATCCTCTTGATGAACCCAGATTAACTCCTGTAATCTTTCCTGTAGTTGCTTTCCATCCGGCTTCATCATAAGCAAGAGATGCTGCTTTCATTGCCATTAGTATTGTCCTGTCAAACTTTTGGTACTTTGGGTTTTCCAAAATCAAATTGATAAGTTGGTTTTCGGCCTGCCTGTTTAAAACCCCGACAGGATAGATATTATTATTGAATGTTTTGTTTACTATACAAGTTTCATCTGTAAGATATTTAGAATAAATGTCAGCCCTGTCGTATCCCAACGGAGAAACAGAACCACAACCAGTGATTGCTATCAGTTCATTTTTTTTGTTATACGAAATCATTACTTTAATAAATTTAAAAAAGTAAAAATACTATTATTTTAGCATATTAATACTTTGCGGTCTCTGCGATTTTCTTTGTGGCCTTTGCGTGAAACTTTTCATAGTTTATGAAAAACTTTAATTAAATTTGTATCAGTAATTTGAAATCTATGAAAAAAATATTTATTGCAATTATAATTGTATGCGCTTTTGCTTGCTGCGTTTCAAACGAAACAGCAAACTCAGATACTGTAAAACAAAGCGAGATTTATCAGAGTTATGCTATAACTTATGATGCCGGAGATATGGAATTATCTGCCACTGCCTTTTTTCGCTTTGGAGGATCGGCAGGAACAACACTTAGCTTGGTAAAACCGAGTAGCATCTTATTCAACGGCACAGAAATGGCTATGGGTAAAAACATTTTTTCGGGAACTTTCTATGAAATAAATCAACAAGTTCATGCGTCCCTGTCGTACAAATTCATTTTCACTGATACAGAAAAGAAAACATATATCAATACCGCTTCAATTGACCCTATTGAAATAAATGAATACCCCGAAAAAATCAAGAAAACTGAAGGGTTTAAAGTTAGCTGGACTGGAATGCCTGTTCAACAAAATGAAAGAGTATCTGTTTCGTTAGAAGGAAAAGATTTTGTAAACTGCTCTTCTTTTACTGATTGTCAAGTTTCACAAGGTTGTTTATGATAACTTGTGTTAATTATTTTCAAAGATAAAACTTTATTTTTAAATTCATCAGGTTTTTGTAAAAATATTTCTGGTTTAATTTCAAACCATTTTTCAATAGCATCAAAAGG
>CAINEZ010000187.1 GCA_903847905.1 uncultured Bacteroidota bacterium | reverse complement strand
CGCCTTTTGATGCTATTGAAAAATGGTTTGAAATTAAACCAGAAATATTTTTACAAAAACCTGATGAATTTAAAAATAAAGTTTTATCTTTGAAAATAATTAACACAAGTTATCATAAACAACCTTGTGAAACTTGACAATCGAGTTATTCAAAAGGATTGTTAATACCCCGAGTTTATTTAACATCTACTACTGATGTAATAACTATACCCAATCCAGCTAATTCATTATTGGTTTACAACCTTTCTGCAACAATGGTTGGCGGAGGAATAGGTTTTTGGTATTACAATGCTTCAATACCCTCGTGGGTACAAGCAATGGGAGCAGCAGGCGCCACGGGAAATACAGGTAATGCGGGAGCCACCGGAAATACAGGTAGCACAGGAGTTACAGGAGCAACCGGCGCAACTGGAAATACAGGTAATACCGGCGCCACCGGCGTAACCGGAGTTATAGGTAATACAGGAAACACAGGAGCTGCAGGAGCAACCGGCGCAACTGGAAACACGGGTAGCGCGGGAGTTACAGGCGCTACCGGAGCAACTGGAAATACAGGTAGTACCGGAGCAACAGGCGTAACTGGAGTTACAGGAAATACAGGTAGTACCGGAGCAACAGGCGTAACCGGAGTTACAGGAAATACAGGTAGTACCGGAGCAACAGGCATAATCGGAGTTACAGGAAATACAGGTAGTACCGGAGCCACAGGCGTAACCGGAGTTACAGGAAACACTGGGGCTACAGGAGCAACAGGAAACACGGGTAGCGCAGGAGTTACAGGCGCTACCGGAAATACAGGAAGCGCGGGAGTTACAGGCGCTACCGGAGCTACAGGTAATGCAGGAGTTCACGGCCCTACTGGCATAACCGGAGCCACAGGTAGCGCAGGAGTTGCAGGCGCTACCGGAGTCACGGGGAATACAGGAAATACAGGCGCAACTGGAGCAACTGGAAATACAGGAAGTACCGGAACAACAGGAGCAAATGGTGCCACAGGAAATACAGGTAGCGCAGGAGTTACAGGAGCAACCGGAGCAACTGGAAATACAGGAAGTGCAGGAGCCATAGGTGCAACCGGAGCAACTGGTAATACAGGTAGCGCGGGAGCAACAGGTGCTACAGGAGTTACTGGTCCAATAGGATGTACAGGTCCAAATTATTTATTGAAGAATAACGGTACATCTGCTACTTGCAGCCAAATTTATGATAATGGAACAAGTGTTGGCATAGGAACTTCCGCACCTACCGGTTCTACTATCTTTGAATTAAATAGTACAACACAAGGCATGCTGATGACCCGAATGAATACAACACAGCGAAATTCCATAACAAATATTCCTGAATCACTGCTAATCTTCAACACCGACACAAAGTGTTTTGAGGCTTATGTAGGTGGTGCATGGAATACCGTATCCTGCCCTACTGCCTGCATCCCACCTGCGCAACCTGCTTCAATAACAGGCGATGCTACTGTTTGTGAAAGCCAGTCAAAAGTTTACTCTATAATAGCAGTACCTTTAGCTACCTTTTACAATTGGTCTGTTCCAACAGGCTGGACAGTTACCGATGGTCAGGGGACAATTTCTATAACAGTAACAACAGGGAACTCCAGTCAGAGTGGGAACGTAAATGTAACAGCAAATAATTCATGTGGAGCAAGCACTCTACAAACTTTACATGTTACTATAGAACATGCATCGGTTGGTGGCACAGTAGCTTCGGATCAAACGATCTGCACTGACGCTTCGCCGGCAGACCTCACTTTGAGCAGTAATACAGGCGCTGTAACAAAGTGGCAGAAATCATCTGATGTCGGGTTCACATTACCTACCGACATTGCAGTAACGTCAACAACATTAGCCGGCGCCACTATCGGTGCTCTTACTTCTAACACCTATTTCAGGGCAGTAGTTCAAAACGGCGTCTGTAGTTCAGCCAATTCAGCATTCGTATTAGTAACAGTAAATACTGTTTCCATTGGAGGAACCGTAGCTTCAGATCAAACGATATGCACTGGCGCTTTACCGGCAGACCTCACTTTGAGCGATAACACAGGCACTGTAACAAAATGGCAAAAATCATCTGATGTCGGGTTCACATTACCTACCGACATTGCAGGAACGTCAACGACATTAGCCAGCGCCACTATCGGTGCTCTTACTTCTAACACCTATTTCAGGGCGGTAGTTCAAAACGGGGCTTGTAGTTCAGCTAATTCAGCATCCGTATTAGTAACGGTAAATCCTACTTCCGCGGGTGGAACAGTAGCTTCGGATCAAACTATTTGCAGTGACGCTTCGCCAGCAGACCTCACTTTGAGCGACAACACAGGCGCTGTAACAAAATGGCAGAAATCATCTGATGTCGGGTTCACATCGCAGACCGACATTGCGGAAACGTCAACGACATTAGCTGGCACCACTATCGGCGCTCTCACTTCTAACACCTATTTCAGGGCAGTAGTTAAAAGTGGTGTATGTAATTCAGCCAATTCAGCATCCATATTAGTAACGGTTAATGCTTCCGTGGGAGGTACGGTAGCTTCGAATCAAACAATATGTGCTGGTGCTTTACCGGCAGACCTCACTTTGAGCGGTAACACGGGCTCTGTAACAAAATGGCAAAAATCATCTGATGTCGGGTTCACATTACCTACCGACATTGCAGGAACGTCAACGACATTAGCCGGCGCCACTATCGGCGCTCTTACTTCTAACACGTATTTCAGGGCTGTAGTTCAAAACGGTGCCTGTAGTTCAGCCAATTCAGCATCGTTATTAGTAACGGTAAATACAACAAATCCTCCATCAGTTGGAACAATTACTCAACCAACGTGCTCTGTAACTACAGGAAGCGTTGTTTTAAATGGTTTGCCGGCAACCGGAACATGGACATTAACAAGAACACCAGGAGGAACAACCACCACAGGAACAGGAACAAGTTCAACAATAACAGGGCTAGCAGCTGATACATATACCTACACTGTAAAAAATGGAATAACGGAATGTACGTCCATAGCATCAGCTAATGTGGTTATCAATGTTGCTGCGCCGGCTTATGGCAGTTCTTACGAGGGTGGATATTTTGTTTCTGGCTCTTGTTTACACGGCTTAATAGCCGCCACTGACGATCAAAGTACTCAGATCAATTGGAATGATGCGGTATTGGCGTGTGATGGATTAGTGTCAGGAGGCAAATCAGACTGGTATTTACCGTCTCTTTCTCAGTCTGGAGAATTATGTAATATGGCTCACAATGGCTTAGGCGGCACTTGGCATATGGGTCCTGCGGGCTACACTGATTATTGGACAAGTGATTGCGATTGGCATTGCTGGGAGGCTAGGCAGACAAGGCAATTTATATTTTGCGCTATGCAATACTATTATTTGACTGACATTAATTACGTCCGTTGTGTTCGTACATATTAAATTCTTAACATGCCGTGACTTAAGATAATAAGCAGTATTTAATTTTTACCAGACAATAGCCAACTCTTCGGCATAGCTAATAACACTACAGCTATAGGCGGGTTTAGTGGCTTTATCATTGGTCGTCGTCCCAAGCTGATGCTTTACTGCCTTAGCTGTTCCAATATGCGTAAGTTCCAGCTATATATTGAAGAAGTCGGTAAGGATCAATCAAAACCGGTACGGCGCGTTAGAACATATTGATAATTTAGCAAATTAATAATCATTTGTTTGCATAGATAAATTTAATTTTTTAGGACGAATAATAAAGGGAAAACACCCAAAGAATTATACTATGTTTTTTTAAAATGGTTTAGAAAGGTAATGAAAAAGCAAAAATTTAAAAGTTTGGGGAAATTATTATGCCAATTTACTTTGTACAAGATCTTTCTTGTAAAGAACAATACAAAATGCGGTATCTATATAACAAAATTACATTTAAATATTCAAAATTTAAATACTTTCTCAGTCAAGAACTTTTGGGATGCCGATGTTGTTAATTATTATTTCAGAAACATAGCACCTTGAAATTACAATTAATCCAATTGCTATACTTAAGAATAACAAACCATTACTTTTTTTTCGATTTCCCTTTAATAGTAGTATCTACAGCCGCGGTAGAGTCGGACAAGAGTTTGTTAGCATTATCCAATGCCGTATTACGGTCTTTTTCAAATAAAGAATCATCCGTTTTTTTCTGTTTGTCCTGCTCTTCCTGCGAAGGACCGCAAGCCATAAATGAAGCCATTACAAAGCCTGCAATTAAGATGAAGATTTTTTTCATTTTATGATAATAAGATTTTAAGTAGCGAACAAAGATAAATCAAAATAAATATTGATTATTAAATTTAACCGAAATTGTTTACTTTTGATTACACAAACTTTTAAAATTTATCATTATGGCATTTGAATTACCTATTTTACCTTACGCTCCTACAGCTTTGGAACCGCACATTTCAGCACGCACCATTGAATTTCATTATGGCAAGCATCATCAAGCCTATGTTAACAATCTAAATAATCTTGTAAAAGGGACTGATTTTGAAAATTCTAAATTAGAGGAAATTATAATGAAATCTTCAGGTGGCATTTTTAACAATGCTGCTCAAATTTGGAATCATACTTTTTACTGGAAAAGCTTAGCTCCTAATGCTGGCGGTGAACCAACGGGCATATTAGCTGAAGCAATAAACAAATCTTTTGGTTCATTTGCACAATTTAAAGAAAAGTTCTCTGCCGCTTCTGCAACACTATTTGGTTCTGGATGGGCGTGGCTTGTAAAAAAATCTGATGGTACTCTTGATATCATTCAGGAAAGCAACGCGGGAAATCCAATTACAAAAGGAATGCTTCCGCTTTTAACCTGCGATGTTTGGGAACACGCGTATTATTTAGATTACCAAAATAAACGCCCTGATTATATTGCAGCTTTCTGGAACTTGATAAACTGGAAAGAAGTGGAAAAAAGATTTATATAATAAAATATTTAATATTGGTTTTTTACATAAATATTTCAATAAAATTATAGTTTAATCTT
>CAINEZ010000186.1 GCA_903847905.1 uncultured Bacteroidota bacterium | reverse complement strand
TATTGGCAGCAACGGCGGCTTTTGGTCCGTTACAGGGGCAGGTGCGTACGAAGCGTGGTATAGTTACCTGAACTTTGATGATGTAAATATTAGCAGTATCTTGAACAATAAGGCGACAGGATATAGTGTCCGATGCTTGAAGGATTAGTTGCTTATTTATTATTTTTTGGAATTTTACAATGGGAATAAAATATAATAATTTATTGAAGCAATTAAACATATAAACGAATATTCATTAAAAATAAATACATTAAACATGAAAAAAAAATTACTTCTTTTAGTTATAGCTTTTATGCAAATAAATTTCGCTTCTGTAAAAGCACAAACATATTATCCTTATGTTGACACTAATAAGCTTTGGAGTACTTATTATGATTTATCTGGAGAAGGACTTCCAAGTTTTTCCTATTATGTAAAATTTACTCAGGATACAACCATTAAAACTAAAACTTATAAAAAAGTTATGCGTTCTGATGATTCATCACATGTAACGTGGTACAACTATGGCTATATTAGGGAAACTTCTAATAAAAAAGTTTATTACCTCGCGAATATCACAGATACTATTGAAAGATTTTTTTATGATTTTAATGTAGATGTGGGCGATACATTACCTCTTTTTTATTGTCCGCTTCATGTTGATTCAATAGATAGCATCCTTGTAGGAAATCAATATAGAAAACGTTTTAATTTGGGAATTGACACATGGATAGAGGGGATTGGAAGCCTGAGTGGTTTCTCAAGTATTGGAGTATGCTTCGTGGGTGGTAAACTTTATTTATTATGTTTTACGGAAAATGATACAATCAAATATATTAACCCCCTCCTTAATTTCTGTTATCAGGGGACAGTAAATATTAATGAGCTTAAAAAAGACAATTTTTATTTTGAGATATTTCCAAACCCTAGCAACGGTGTTTTTAAGATTCAAGCTAATGCCTGTATTAATGGAAGTGTACATATTGAAGTAATGAATTATTCAGGACAAATTATTTCACATAAGAACATTAACCTTTATGACACTTATCAAATTGATTTGTCAACTTATAGGAAAGGCTTGTATTTGATTCACATAAAAGGAAATAGTTTTTCTATTTCTAAAAAAGTAATTGTTCAATAATAAAAAACCGTAGTTATGAAAAAGAAAAACACAAAATTGGTAATTGTATTTTTAATAATTTTTATTATTCAATACAAACTAAAATCTCAAAATCAATCAATGCTACTTCCTGTTCCTTCAGAGAGTTCATCCGTTATAAACTTTATTAATCCGCTTAGTCCTGAAATTTCCATTCTACCTATGTGGGATTCCTATCGTTATGGTAACCCTTTGCAGCATATTGATCCTCATAGCGAAGAAGATTTGGAGATAGCAATTCCTTCCATGAACGAAAAATACCTTGGTCAGCACCCAATGTTTGCGCAGAATATTGTTCATGATAAAGACGGAAACCTTTTGTTTTTTATAGTGGATAATAATATTTATAACAAAAATGAAGAAGAATAAATAAAAAATAAGATTTAATTGCACTACTCAATATAAAAGTTATGAAAACTAAATCCATATTACTTATTCTTTTTCTTCTCACAACGCAAGCAGTAGTTGCTCAAATAATGTTTCAGCGCCATTATGGTGGATTAGCGGACGATTTCGGTTGCAGAGTTTTACAAATTGTCAAGTTTCACAAGGTTGTTTATGATAACTTGTGTTAATTATTTTCAAAGATAAAACTTTATTTTTAAATTCATCAGGTTTTTGTAAAAATATTTCTGGTTTAATTTCAAACCATTTTTCAATAGCATCAAAAGGCG
>CAINEZ010000185.1 GCA_903847905.1 uncultured Bacteroidota bacterium | reverse complement strand
GCCTTTTGATGCTATTGAAAAATGGTTTGAAATTAAACCAGAAATATTTTTACAAAAACCTGATGAATTTAAAAATAAAGTTTTATCTTTGAAAATAATTAACACAAGTTATCATAAACAACCTTGTGAAACTTGACATTTAGTCTCATGGCATTGGGGTTATATTTAAATTATTTACTGTTGCTGAAGTATAATCAGGATAAGCGTTTGTATCTTTTAAATTAGTTTCGTAATCAATTGTGTAAACTCTTAATCCATCCTGTCGTTTCTCGGCAGTGGTTTTTTTGCGTACAAGCTTTTTAAAATGGTTATCATAAAATTGTCCGGTATGATTTGGAACCGGCAGGATCATACCGCCAAAGGTGTGAATGTTTTTATGTATCTTATTTAGCAGTTTTAAGCGAGTTAAAGCAGTATCCATGTCGGGAGCATCTTTATGAGTGTCTTCATAAATATCGAAGCATACACGCAATCTTATAAGGGTATTTCCGGTTTGTGTTCCCATACCGAGAGTTGTCCAGTCTATGGATTGAATATCAATAAGAATACAAGGGAATTGCACCGGATATTCTTTTTCGGGGAATTCTAATTGTCCGCATTCTTCATCTATCCAAAGGATTTCGGGGACTTTGTTGGTAATCTGAGTTAAAATAGATTTATATAATATATCCATAATGATTGAATTACTTAATGATTGAATGATAGAATTAATGGAATATCTTATTAATTGTTTTAGTGATCAGTTGTTCGAGTTTATGACGTAAGAGTTGGCTGTCGCCTATGAATCTGCGTTGTGGCATGTGCATTTCACGGGTAAAAGGTTTTACTTCAGATTCGCCTGATATATTGGTTACGGTACTGCTTCTATGTTTCCCTGATTTATTTAACGCAATACTGAAAACTTTACTCTTTTTAAATTTCTTCCTGGTAAAACCGGAGACCTGCTCAGCGCCGTCAAAACCTTCGTTATGAATTTCTGCATAAGGAACCGAAGTGCCAACGGTAACACTATTGGCAGTAGTATTAATAATAGCAATGCTGTTACGCAATCTTCCTGAACTGATGAGTATTGCTCTTCCTTTATTTCGTTTGCTCCCGGGCTTACGGGCAGCCCATGGAGAAGCTGCCTGATCTGTCCATGCCTGGGCGCGGAACCTTTCTTTAAAAAAGTTAACGCATACAGTACCCATCATCTGTGGCAATATCATTAATTCCCTTTTGAATTCTGATTGTATGCCTGACCAGTTTATGTTATTATCCATTGCCATTATTTACCGGGCTTTACAGATTCAATTACTTCTTTTGGCACCCCATCATAATAAGGATGATCATCCGGAAAAACAAGTCCTTGTTTTGCAAGATTTGTTTGAAACATTTTAGGCACTTCAGGATGTCTGATCCTCTGATCGGGAGTTTCAATTCCTGATGTAATTTGTATCACTGTACAGCGACAATTAAAACCATTGGGAGGATAATATGTGTCCCAGAACGGATCATCCATATCCTTTTTAACACCGTCAAGAACCTGATGAGCTTCACGTACACGATCATCTCCTGCAGTCTTATATTCAAGCAAGGGCATTATCTTTTTATTCTGTTCAAAATCAGTCCACCGGCTTGCCATTGTTGCGCTGTTAATAGCAGTATTATATTCAGTCTCCAGCCAATCATGATTATATTGGTAATTTATGGATTGTGATATCTTACGAAAATTACTGAAGCTGCGAATATTTCCTTCTTCATCTTTAAGGGCCATGTTCATTTCTTTCAACTGCTGAAAGTTCTTAGCTGCGCTGAAGGCATATACATTCTTTTCAAGATTTTTAAGCATGTTATAATCAGCGGTATCGTATTTAATTTCATCTGCATTGATTCCATATCCTTCAAGAATAGCTTCTTTCAGTTTCTCGGCAACCAGTATTGTTAATTTAGGATCTATATCGCCTTCTTTTAATTTACCATTATAAATAAGTCTGGCAAGGCGTTTTGCTTCTCTGTCAATTTTGGGATCTGGATCCAACGGTGTATTTTCATTTGATGCACAGACAGGGCAGAAACATTTACCATAAGGAGATATAAGCGGATAATGATCGCCCGTCACCGACGGGCTAAATGAAAAAAATAACGATCCCAAAAAGATAGTTTGGAGTTGGGAGTTTGAAGTTTGGGGTTTGGCTTTTTAGGATCCGGATTCCCTGCCGGTGGAAAACCAAATGGATTGTTGTTTGCAATTTTTTCTTCATCCATTTTTTTCTTCAGTTCATCATAATTATCGGGTTTGGGAATTCCATATTTTTCATAGAAGTAATCATCACTTATAGGAATTATGCCATTTAAAGCTATGTCAATGTCTTTTCGTGTTGTTAACGACATTACTTCATCTTCCACAAAATTAAACTCGCCGTCGGCAGGAAAACCGTGTTTTAAAAGGAAATTTTTAAATTCATTATTCAGGAATCCCTGTATAAAAAGTTTGTCGGCAAATTCAATTTCTTCTTCCACTGCAGCGTGAACTGTGCCGAGAGCCTGTGTTCCTTTCTCGCCCTGATCTGTTGTTAATGTTTGACCAAGTATAAGTTTTGAGATCTCCTTATTACAAATTTCAATCAGACCTGAATAAAGGTCTGCTGAACCAGTTTTACTTGCTGATTCTACAAATTCAATATTTGTGCCTTCAGGAAAAATTGCCCACGCAGAACTCCCCATTTCTTCCATACTTGTTTTAAGCTGAGTACGGGAATTTTCATCATAAGGATTGTAGGATCCTTTCCTGAGTGGTTGTCCGAAAATTTCAGAAAATTGGCTGTAATCGCCAAGACAGTTACGTTTATAGATCACGTATTGTGCAGCTTTACATAATAAACCTAAGTCGTTTATTTCTCCGGCTTCGATCATAAAATTTGAATACGGAGTTTCTCTAAATTCAATACCGCTCTGATCATTCTGGTTTATCAATATCAAACCTTTTTCAGGTACCACGTGTTTGCGTGGTATGAGGTGTGGAATAAGAGTATCCCCTAATTCAAATTCAATTAATGTATGTCCCCAGAAACGGCAATCAAGAACATCTTTAATCATTTGAATAAAAAATGGAGACTTAATCAAATTAATGATCTCCTCATTTTCATTTCCATCCTTTGCAAATGTTATCGGCGATTTTAACACGGCAATCTTACGCTTATCAATTACAGAACTCAGGTGAGCATCAAGTAAGATATCGGAATACAGATCGAACAGTTTTATTTTACGTGGGAATTGTATATTCTCAGCTGACTTAATTGCATTGCGCCACGTTTCTATATCCTGAACGGTTCGTTGTATCTGACGGATATCAAGTTGATTTATTACAATCTTAGTGTTCTTATCTGTTTTACCGACTTTGCGGGTTGCTGTTGTAGGTTTCATATTAAAAATGATTATTACGTTTAGTATTGCTTCCGAATTGTAATTGTCCTTTATCATTCTGTGGTGTTAGAACCGGAAGTCCCGGAGGATTGATCTTTCCTGCCTGAATTTTTCCGAGATCAGCTAAAGCCTGTTCATATAGAGCAATTCTCGCTTCAGTAATTTTTTGCGGATTGTGAGCGATATGCATCCTGTAAATTGCAATATCCAATACATATTGTAATATTGTTTTACTTCGATTAACTCCAGTTTGGCTAAAGATAGAATCAACATCATATCTTGCATTTAAATAACCTTTGACCTGGTCTATGGCATTATTTTCACAATCAGTAATTACAGTTGAATTATTACGTGTAATTGCAGTTAATATCTCTGCATGAATTGTTGCCGGATAATCAGTACTAACGATAAAACTCATATTAAAAACGTTTTTTATTGGTTGTAAAACTTCTTTTTCCTATATCAATAGGTGATGTAGCTTTTATTTTGTAATTCAAAATAAAGTAGCCCCCTTCCACTGCGTCGGGTCCATCAACAGGAGCCGACAACTGTGGATCTACTGATTTAAATTGCTCTTCCAAGCGTTGCATGTGGGGGTTATTCTTCTCATCAATATTAAAAATAAGTTTGCCTACTCTATTTAAAGGTTCGAGATTCCCTTCTATACGGGCGAGTTTATCGGGCTTCTTACGTTCATCCGGCGAAACATGAATATAATGTCCATTAAGTTTTCCGGCTTCCTGAAACAATGGTAAAAACACTTGTTGGAAAAATGGATCCTGCAGGGTATTATTTTCAATATGATTATAAACCTGAACAGATTTATCAACGCTTGTTTCAAGTTCATAATACCAGTTAACGAACTTATCATTGCTCGCATGTTCTAATCGGCAATTATAAATATATAATGCGCCATTCAACATTCCAAGCTGTACAACTGCTTTGTAACAGTTCTTTTTGTTCTCCTGGTTACTTGGGGCAGGATCTCCATAATTAATTATGAAGCGAAGTTGATTCATACGAGGGCATTTTGCCCATTGTATCTCTTTAAATACCGCACCTTCTGTAATTGGATTATTGAAATATTCTTTTTGCGCTGAAGAAAAACTTATCTTGCTCAGTATATCATCAATATCCTTTTCACTGTTCTTTTCAGCCCATGATGATTTTCCAGTTTTATTGCGGATATTAACAATATCAACATGATCTGCTTTCTTCATTGCACGGGTAATGGTGCAATCTTTAGCAATGATATTACCGTTGAATACAAAACGATATGATCCGGAAACGGATACAGTCGGGATCAATGCCTGTTCAATCCATTTCCATTTCTTATCTACTATGGAAGGATTGCGACATTCTTCATCTGTATCGAAATCATCTATGATGATCATGTCGGGGCGGAAATTATCATTACGTGTACCACGTGGAGATTGACCGGCGCCTATTGCCCTGAAAGATGCACCGTTTGCCGTTGTAAATTCGCTTTCTTCCCAATGCCCCATATACCGCTGATTACCGTAGTCATGTTTAATACGCTGGCTTTCTTCCAGAAATATTTTATAAGGTTTTAATAAACGGCAGGCAGCATCGAATGTGGATGAAACTATAAGTATATTCTTTACTTTTCCTGTAAAGACTAAATACATGTCTTCCATCATTACTCTTGCAGACTTGGCAAGTTCACGGCTCCATGCACGCACTTCATACCAACGTTCGTTTGCAAGTAAACGTTGTGTCGCTTTTATATGAAAGGATGCAGGAGGAGCGGTACAATACTTTTGAAAATGAAAGATAAACCATTCTTCCGGATTTTCTTCAAGTCTTTTTATTCGCTTTAACTTCTCAGCTTCTGACTCTTTTGGTATGGCAGTACTTTCAAGAATATCTCTCCTGAACTCTTCCCAAAATTGAAGTGAATTTTTATCTTTAAGTTTCATTTTAATGAGAACTTAATTTATGTTTTATGAAAGCATCCTGAAAAACAATGAACTCTTTTGCTTTACCAAAATCAACTTCTTTAATAAATTCTGAAAATTCCCGAAACACAGATATAGTATCACTTATACTTGTTTCGGCTTCAAGGCTTTTGGCTGCTGATGCAAGTTTGGAAAGTACATCAGCTTCTTTGGAAGTTGCAAAACGAGAACCTTCCGGACGTTCTGAAATAAAAGTATTCAGTTCGGATATCTGAATATAGATCCTGCGAAGTTCCTGTTCACGGGTAATTATGAAAGAACTTTTAAGAAGTTCCCAGTTCTCATGTTCATCATTAACCCATTTACTTAGTGTTTTCTCGGCAACACCGACTTTCTCTGCAATTTCTTTTTGATTGAGATCGCTCTTTAGATACAGGAGTTTCGCCCATTCCTTTTTCTGTGCTATTGGTAAGTCCATTCAATTGATTTTAGGCAAATTTAAAATGACTTAACGGAGAAAAGTAATGATGAAATGTTTATTACATAAATTCTAAGAGCTAAGTATAGATATTGATACGTAGGTATATTACTATTTGCACACGAGTTTTTTTGCATACAATTTTGCAACGATAAATTAAATGCGAAATGCAGAAATTCCGTTTCAAAGCTGTTAATGATACCACTGCCGAAATCTATCTGTACGGGTTTATAGGTTTTGATATTACAGCCAATGATTTTGCAAATGAATTAAAAAATATCTCCGATAAATTTTCAACAATAAATGTCCGCATTAATAGTGGTGGCGGAAGTGTGTTTGAAGGTATTGCAATTTATAATCTTATCAAGCAAAGTAAATGTACAGTCAATATTTATATTGATGGTATAGCTGCCAGCATGGCTTCGGTAATTGCCATGAGCGGAAATAAAATATACATGAGCAAATATGCAAGACTCATGATTCATTGTCCTTCCGGATCTGCCGAAGGAGATTCCCAATCATTAAGAGATATAGCCACGCAACTTGACAGCCTCGAAAAAGATTTAACCGACATATATGCTTCGAGAACAGGTTTAGCTGTTGACCAGGCTGAATCAAAATTCATGCAGAGAGGTATTAATAAATGGATGAATGCTCAGGAAGCATTACAGGAAAAGTTAATTGATGAAATATATGACGGCCCTGTTGTTACTATACCTGCTGAAACTTCTAAGTTCAATGTTAAAGAAATGTTTGAATTCTATAATAAAATTGATATTAACCAAAAAAACGAAACAATGAAAGATCTCGCTGTATTTATAGCAATGTTTGGAATGGCAGTTGATTCAACACCTGATCAGATTACTGCACGCATTCAAAAAGAATTTAATGATCATAAAGCTGCAAATAATACAATTGCAGAACTTAAAGGAAAACTAAAAACCTTTGAAGACAAGGCAAAGGCAGATCATGATGCAAGAGTAAATAACCTTGTTGAAAAAGCTGTTACAGACGGTAAGATCATCGCCGAACTGAAAGACAGTTATACCTCAATGGCAACAACAAATTTTGATGCCGCTGAAAAAGCTTTGAATGCAATGAAAGCATACAGTCCTGTTCACAAACAACTGAACAACCAATCAACCGATCAGGATGATGAAAGAGCAAAATGGTCTTTCAAAGACTGGATGCAGAAAGATCCTAAAGGTTTGCAAGCAATGAAGGTTTCCAATATTGAAAACTTCAAAGCATTGTATAATAAACAATACGGGACGGAATATAAATAACAAGCAGGAGGCAGTTTCCGTAAACAGTAAAAAAAAGTAAAAAAAGTATAAACCAAAAAAATCAAAATAAAATGTATCAAGAAAAAGGTAATCCCAACTCAGTAAACTTTTTACCGCCAAAGGATCTGACGGCAACAAAAGAAGTTTTATTTCCTATTGATGAAACACAGGATATAACAGAAGGAACAACTGTTTCTATTCCTGTTGCTCAAATGCACAGTAATGCAAACATTGCTGACGTTGCGCATAATATGGCAATATCAGTTGTTCCGGATTCTCAACTGTCTGTTGGAGCTGAACTGATAATTAAGATATCAGCTATTTCAGCTGACCGCACTATAACCTATGGAACTGGTATTAGCGGAAATTCCTTCGTAGTTCCTACCGGCGAAACACGTTATATTTTGGCAAAATATAATGGAACCGCATTTGTTGTTGTTTCGGCAGATGTTGCAGTTGTTGATGATAATTCAATAACCCACGCAAAACTTACTGATGATGCAGTAGAAACTCATAATATTAAGGATGCTAATGTTACACATGATAAACTGGCTGATGATGCAGTGGAAACTGTGAACATTAAGGATGCCAATGTTACACATGATAAACTTGCAGATGATGCAGTGGAAACTGTGAACATTAAGGATGCCAATGTTACACATGATAAACTTGCAGATGATGCAGTGGAAACTGTGAACATTAAAGATGCCAATGTTACACATGATAAACTTGCAGATGATGCAGTGGAAACTGTGAACATTAAAGATTCTAATGTTACAACTGATAAAATAGCTGATGATGCTATAACATCAGATAAAATTAATGCTAAGGCAGTTGGTACAACTGAAATTGATGATGCAGCTGTTACCGGTACTCAAATTGCAAATCTTGCAGTTGATACTCAGCATCTCGCTGCAAAATCAGTGGAAACTTCAAAGATTGATGATCTTGCAGTTAGCGCAGCACAGTTAGCATCTGATGCAGTGGAAACCGCTAAAATAAAAGATGCTAATGTTACTCTCGCAAAACTTGCAGCAGCAACAAAAGGCAACATCTTATATTACAATGCCGGCTGGCAGGTTTTACCGATCGGAACTTCAGGACAGACCTTAAAAGTTTCTTCAGGTGGTATTCCTGAATGGACAACATAAAAGTTGACAAGTAGAAAAGGCATAAGTTATAAGTAAAAAAGTAAAATAAAATATAAACTAAAAAATAAAAAAATAAAATGAAAAAATCAATTTTCTTTCTAATAACGTTAGCGTTTACGATTCTCGGTGGTGCAAGTTTAGGAATAGCATCAGGTATTAATCCGGCAATTACTACCGGAGGAGTTATGGGAATTAGTCTCTTTATGCAATCGCAAAAAGGTACGATTGTAATGGCAATCCAAAAGGAAATATGGGTTGACTATATCATAGGCAATCTTTTTAAAGATAACGAATTCCTAAATTACTGCTTCAATGCGGATGCATTCGTTATCAATGGAACATTAGTTCATATACCACAAGCCGGTTCTGCTTCAGGTGTTAAACGTAACCGCACAAACTTACCTGCTACAATTACTCAACGCCAGGATGTGGATATAACTTATGCTCTTGATGAATTTACAACAGATCCACGCTTGATCGTTAATGCCGATACTTACGAATTATCTTATGATAAGGTCGCAAGTGTTCTTCAGGAGGATCTCGCTAATTTGAAAGAAATAATTGCAAACTGGATGTTATATAAATGGGCGCCTGTCGGAGCAACAAGAATATTGAGAACTACAGGCGGTGTAGCAGCTGCATATCTTCCATCGGCAACAGGTAACAGGAAAAAGTTATTAGTAGCTGATTTAGCCCGGGCACAACGCTTAATGAATAAAGATGGTGTTCCTAAAACAGATCGTTATGCTCTACTTAGTTGTGATGCCTACGCACAACTCTTACTTGACAGTACTTTCACTACAACCAGAGATGTGATCAGGGATATGAATTTACCTGAAGGTGTTATAAACAGGTTATATGGCTTTAATATAATGGAACGTGCAACCACAGTAATATATAATAATGCTGCAACACCTGTAGTAAAATTACCAGACCCAACAGGAGCTGCTACCGATAATGATTGTATTCTATGCTGGCAAAAACAATCTCTTGAAAAAGCAATGGGTACCACTGACTTCTTTGAACAAATAAAATCTCCTACAATGTTCGGTGACGTCTATTCTTCATTGCAAAGAATGGGTGGACGTATTCGCAGATCAGATGAAAAAGGCGTTGTAGCAATTGTACAGGAACCGTAATAAGTTGATAAGTTAAAAGATAAAACCAACCCGCGATATAGTATGGAATCACGCACAGAGGAGGTTCGAATCCTCCTCCGGGTTCAAAGAAAATAAATGTTAAAAATTTATAATCAAAAATCAAAGAATATGCTTGGAAAAATTCTATCTGTAATATTTGGATCAAGCGTTGGATTCATAGCATCCTTAATGAATGATAAATTTTTTCAAGCACTGATATTAGCATTTGTTGGAGGATTTATCGGTTGGTGGGGTGGAAAATTTGCTAAATGGATTAATGAAAAATACAGATGTTTTTTTAGTAAAAAGGGATAAGTTAATAAGGTATAAGGCATAAGTT
>CAINEZ010000184.1 GCA_903847905.1 uncultured Bacteroidota bacterium | reverse complement strand
TCGAGTCCCTTCATCCGCACTATGTAAGGATAAAGGGACGAGAAGCCTGCCTGACGGCAGTCAGGTTTATCACGCATTTGCGGGAAGTCCCTTCATCCGCATAAATTAATAAAAGTGAAAACCCTGTTCCGATAGGAAAAAATATAATAGCGAAGTTTTTTTATTTCTACTTAATGTTTGCGGGTGCGGGGAAATATTATTTAATAAAAATTAATAAAAAAAATTAAAACTAAGATGAATATCTCGCAGGAAAAAATCGATGAATTAAATGCGGTTCTTAAAGTTGAAGTATCAGCAGAAGATTACCATGCAAAGGTTGAAAAAGTATTGAAAGACCATCAGAAAAAAATGAATATTCCAGGGTTTCGGCCCGGTAAAGTTCCCTTTTCAGTAGTAAAAAAAATGTACGGAAAGGCCATCATGGTTGATGAAATTAACAAGATAGTTATTGATTCCATGTATAATTATCTTGGACAAAATAACATTGATATACTTGGAAACCCGTTACCAAACAAAGAAAAATCAAATATAATTGACTGGGACCAGCAAACTGATTTTGAATTTTTTTATGATCTGGGTATCAGCCCGCAGATTGAAATCAAAGCACTTGAAAGCTTTGATGTAAAGTATTATAATATTGCCATAAATGATATGGTAGTTGATAAATACTTAAATGATGTCCGCAGAAGATTTGGTAAATATTCCAATCCCGAAGTAATTGCTGATGGAGACCTTATCTATGCTGAATTTTCCGAACTCGATGAGAACGGAAATATTAAAGAAAATGGTGTTAACAATAAAGGTTCCATAGCGCTTGATTTTCTTAAAAACAAAAAAAACAAAGAAAAATTCATCGGGTTGAAAAAAGATGAATTTATTGATGTTGATATGGTAAAAACTTTTGAAGATAAACATGAAGTTTCACATATACTTGGAATTGATGAATCTAAAATTGACGAGCTGAATAATTTATTCAGGGTAAAAATAATTGCAATCAGTCGTGTGGAACTTGCGCCGATAGATAAAGAACTTTTTGAAAAGGTTTATAAAACCGATAATATTAGCAGTGAAGAACAACTGCGAGAAAGAATAAAACAAGACACTCATATATCTTTTGCTTCTGAATCAGATAAAAGGTTCGTCGCCGATATTATTGAACTACTTTTAAAGGAAACCCATTTCTCTCTTCCTGATGCTTTTCTGAAACGCTGGCTTCTTGAAACAAACGGTGATAAATTTACCGGTGAACAAATTGAAAAAGAATATCAGTTATATTCGGATTCACTTAAATGGCAACTGATAGAAAACAAAATACTAAAGGATAACAATATTAATGTTACAAAAGATGATGTAAGGGAATATGTTAAAGATTATTTCCGCAAGACCATGCCCCCTGGCGAAGACAATGAAGCCAATGAAAACCGGCTTAACGATATAGCAGAACGTATGCTTCAGAAACAGGAAGAAGCTAAACGTATTTTCGATAAATTATATGATGACAGGCTTAAAGAACTTTTTAAAACTAAGGTTAAAACAACACAAGAAGATGTTTCATATGAAGAATTTGTAAAATTAGCTTCTTCAGAAAAAGAGCATCATCATCATGACCATGATCATCACTGATAAGAAATATTTTAATAAACGAACAACAAACAACAAACAACAAACAGCAAAGAGTAAATTACTAATATAGGAAATAAGATAGTCTGCAGTCTTCAATCCGTAGCTTGCAACTTTAAACTTTGAACTTTTAAACTTTTTATATGGCACACAATAACGACGAATTCCGCAAATATGCTGTAAAACATAGAGGTATCAGCAGCCTTACCCTCGACAGGTACACTTCAGTTTATGGTAGCTATATTTCTCCAACAATCATTGAAGAAAGACAGCTGAATATTGCAACAATGGACGTATTCTCCCGCCTGATGATGGACAGGATTATTTTTCTTGGAGTTACCATTGATGATTATGTAGCCAATATTATCCAGGCACAGTTGCTTTTTCTTGAATCTGTTGATTCCCGCAAGGATATCCAGATTTACCTGAATTCTCCCGGTGGTTCAGTTTATGCAGGACTTGGAATTTACGATACCATGCAATACATTAAGCCTGATGTGGCTACAATTTGTACAGGTATGGCGGCATCTATGGGCGCAGTGCTGCTTTGTGCCGGAAAAGAAGGCAAAAGAACAGCACTTACACATTCAAGAATACTTATACATCAGCCAATGGGTGGGGCTGAAGGGCAGGCTACCGACATAGAGATAGTATCAAAAGAAATCCAAAAACTTAAAAAGGAACTCTACGAGATCATAGCTATGCATTCTAAACAGAAGTATGAAAAGATATGGAAAGACTCCGACCGTGATTACTGGATGACAGCAGAAGAGGCAAAAGATTATGGTATGATCGATGAAATCCTTGTAAGAAACACAAAGAAATAAACAGGCAAATGGCAAAAAATAATACAAACTGTTCCTTCTGTGGTCGCGATAAGAAAGATGCAAACATGCTTATTGCCGGTCTGGAAGGGCATATATGCGACTATTGCGTTAATCAGGCTTATAATATAGTTAATGAGGAACTTTTTTCTAAAAAAAATAAATTAGTTAGCAGTTTCAAGCTTCTGAAACCTGTAGAAATCAAGCGCCATTTAGATCAGTATGTAATAGGACAGGATGAAGCGAAAAAGATTTTAGCTGTTTCTGTTTACAACCATTATAAACGTATCAACCAGCCTCAGCAGAAAATAAAAAATAAAGAAGAAATTGAAATTGAAAAATCAAACATAATCTTTGTCGGCGAAACAGGTACAGGAAAAACTCTGCTTGCAAGAACTATTGCTAAAATGCTTAATGTGCCATTTTGTATTGCTGATGCAACAGTGCTTACAGAAGCCGGTTATGTCGGTGAAGATGTTGAAAGTGTCCTTTTAAGATTATTGCAGGTTGCAGATTATAATGTGGAAGCTGTTGAAAAAGGCATTGTATTCATTGATGAGATTGATAAAATTTCGCGTAAAAGTGATAATCCCTCTATCACCAGGGATGTTTCCGGTGAAGGAGTTCAGCAGGCATTATTGAAATTGCTGGAAGGTTCGGTTGTAAACGTTCCTCCTCAGGGTGGTAGGAAACACCCCGAGCAAAAAATGATTCAAATAAATACACAGAATATTTTATTCATTTGCGGTGGCGCTTTTGATGGTATTGAAAAAAAGATAGCTTCACGATTACAGGCTAATGTTGTAGGATATGGTGTAAAAGACAGGGAAGAGATAGATAAAGACAATCTTATAAAATACGTGGCGCCACAGGATCTTAAAAGTTTCGGACTGATACCGGAATTAGTCGGTCGTCTTCCTGTAGTTACTTATCTGCATTCTTTAGATCGCGATACTTTGCGACGAATACTCCTGGAGCCTAAAAATTCTCTTATAAAACAATATGTCCGCCTATTCGAAATGGATAAAATAAAACTTACCATCGACGAGAATGTGTATGATTTTATTGTTGACAAAGCCATTGAATTTAAACTCGGCGCCAGGGGACTACGTTCTATTTGCGAAGCTATATTGATGGATGCTATGTTTGATTTACCTTCCGACGGAAAAGCAACAGAAGTTAATATATCTGTTCCTTATGCAGAAGAAAAGCTTCGGAAAACAAATGTAGAAAGGCTTAAAGTAGCCTAGTGTTATGTCAATCCTAATATATTGTTTTGAGATTGCTTTACCTCTTTCGTCGGTTTCGCAATGAAGTAATTGTAAGACGAGAATAAGCCATGTTTATTTTTCTCAACAATGACAAATTAAAGCAGTTCTTATGTATAATGCATTAGTATAATAATAGCACATCTGCAAACCTAATTCCTGCATAGCAGGAAAAGTGGGTAGGACTGAAAATCCGGCGAGCGTGCGTGAGCAAGTGTGTTAGCAGCTTCGGATTTTCTTGATTCTTTGGGTACTTTCTCATTAAGGAGAAAGTGCCGAAAAATATTTTCAAAGATTCCAGTTTTAAATAATAATTATAAAAAAAATACAATATAAAATGTCAAGTTTCACAAGGTTGTTTATGATAACTTGTGTTAATTATTTTCAAAGATAAAACTTTATTTTTAAATTCATCAGGTTTTTGTAAAAATATTTCTGGTTTAATTTCAAACCATTTTTCAATAGCATCAAAAGGC
>CAINEZ010000183.1 GCA_903847905.1 uncultured Bacteroidota bacterium | reverse complement strand
TAATTTATATAAATTATTCGTATTATTGTATGTCATATATTTTTTATATTTGTAAATGAATAATGAAGGGTGTAAAAAAAAATATATTAATTATTGAACACGAAGCTATTATTGCTCTTGATATCAAAAGGCGTTTTGAAAATCACGGATATAATATTGTAAGCACAACATCCTCCCTCGAAGACACCCTGAAAGATCTTCAAAAACTTAGAAACGTAAACCTGATATTTTTGGATTCAAGCCTTTCTGATTTTACACATAAAATGCCTATTGCGGAAAGGGTTTATCGTTTAACAAGGACACCTCTTATTTTATTTATTTCAAGAATTGATAATAATATCCATGAAATATGCGAAAAGTATGATACCGTCAGGGTTGTTAAAAAACCGTTTAATGATGAAGAATTGCTGGATGCGGTTGAGGATATTTTAAAGTATGTTAATTAAAGTAATACTTCGGTAATTTTTTGTTTCACGCAAAGTCGCAAACCTGCCTGACCGGTATTCAGGGACGCAAAGCCTTGATATTGTTGAAAATTTAAAATAATCATCATTTTACGAAACACTTGATATTTCAGGGTTTTAAAATTATTACCGAACTATTGTTAAAGGATTTATTCAAAAAAGCTACTCTTCTCTTAATAATAAAAGAATTGCAGACTGGGGAACCAGGAAATATTTCTCCTGGTTGAACTCAATTTCAATAGCATGTTTCTGAAGATATAGCGCAAGGTCGCCTTCTTTTGCCTGTAAAGGAATATATTTGATTTTTTCTTTGTCTTTTTTCCACGACTCATCTTCTTCAGAAGAAGGAATAGGGTATCCGGGTCCTGCTTTTATGATGTAGCCACTTTGAATTTCTTCTTTTTCAATAACTGTAGGAGGCAGGTATAAACCCGACTTAGTGCGGTCGTTCAATGACTTTGGTTTTACAAGCACCCTGTCGCCTACTACGATAAGCTTATCAATGCTATTAAATGAAATATCCATATCAAAATCTTTTATTTGTAGTTATACCAATTGTATTTATTTTTTAGTCTAATAAAAAAATAAATTACAATTGTAAATGCCGATGCTATCGGTATTAATAGGACTGTAAAAAGATTATAAAAACATGTGAAGTTTATAATAACAAATATAAACCGCACAAACCCGCTTTTAATTTCTTACCACCTTGCCACAACTAACGCCCTTATTGTCATCTCCTGATAATTTTTAATATTCGGATTATATAATAAATAATCATAAGTATTGTTTTCTGCGCGCAAATTAAATGTAAAATAACGTGCAAGTTTTATACTTATATCATAATAAAAACCTAATTTATTTTCATTATTATTTACACGATAATTAGCCCCTAAAGTATTGCTTAGCCTTTTAAATAAAATAAAAGAACCTGCGCCCGAAAAAATATAGTTTGTAACATTAGAATCATTCATAGCAATAGTGTTATAGGCAACAGACAAATTTGCTGAAATCTTGCTCCCAAACATAGCATAATGATTCAACATATAATAATCAGATTTGAATTTTAACACCTCCGAATTGGTAGTGCTATTGCAATGCAAATACGAAATAACAGTATTGTGATTTATATTTTTACTCTTGTAACTATAACCACTGCTTGCGCTAAAAATGTTATTGCCATAACTCATCGAATCGTTTATCAAAGACAAAGGTTTATAGGAAATATTAAAATACGGCATTTTTGGTATTCTTATTATTAAATTAGCATTCCCATTTATAAGCGAACTTGCAAATGCGCTGCTGCGAGGTAATTTATTATGACTGTAATTACTGCCAAGCGTGATATTAACAATATTTTTCAGCAGCGACTGTTCGAATTGCAGCTCATAAGTCTTCATATCTTTATATAAAAAAGGTAAACCAAAGGATTCGTAATAAGGACCTACGCGCTTAATACTTGTATTTATGTTGGTGCGCCCGGATGCCAGATGCGAATGTAAGCCAATATTATAAGCATAATCGGTTGCCGAAAATAGATTTATCTGCTTTTGCTGAAAAATATTAAGAAGCCATTGTTGTGAATTACCAGGGTAAACAGCCGGCACAGTATCTAAAAAAATATCTGAATAATCTGGCGCATCAATATCCCTGTTGAACTGCGAACCTGCTAACTCTGCATTTAAAGAAAGTTTATCTTTTATAAATTCATAAGCCCCCGAAACACTGATTACCTGGTTGGACTGTGGACGATAATATGCAGATGCAATATCAGTAGAAGGCAAACTCGACGGGTCGTCTTTGGAATTTAAAAAATAAAGACGAAAATAATTTTTGTTAATATTGCCCATACCTACGCCACCAGCAGTGATTTTTCTCTCGTAGCTACTTCTGATAATATCGGACGAAATTACAGGACGCTTCAAACTACCATAAGTGGCGCTGGCATAAAAATTACCGGGCTCTATTTCTGCAGAAACACCATTTACTGGCTGCCCCTGCAATGTAAACATTGAATATTGCGGGAAACCTGTACCAACAAAAAAATTATTTACCGACATAGCATATCTCTCCGCCCTTGACAATTTGCCCAATGAGGATAGTTTCGACTTTAATCCTTTTACATCACGCAACGACTTATAATCAATTTCACCCGCATCGGGTAAAGTATCATAAACAGAAAGTTTAGATGATAAAGAATCAAGATGCTTTTTCTTTTGCATCAAATTTTCATAAGCCTTTTTCTTGCGTTCATAATTCTGTAAATCTGCCAGCAATCCTTTTAAACTGTCGGCTTTCTTATTACTTATTGTCGGGTCATCCAAAACTTTTCTTATTGAATCTGCTTTAGAAATATATCCAAGCTCCCTTTGTACTTCTTTATTACCTAATACCTTATTAATTTTAGAAAGTTCTTTTAATGATTCTTTTCTTTTTGTCAATTTATTCTCTGCATTGCTTTGCTTTTCTTCAAGTATCTTGATAGCTCTGTTCTGCATATTACTGCGAAAAGTAGCAGCATCAAAATTAAAACTGAAAGTATTTATGTTTTGCGATGTAGCGCTCTCTTCCGACGAAAGCAAAACGCGACCATAAAAAGGCGCTCCATATAATGCAATATTCGGTTCAAATAAAAACCAGCCATAATTTTGAGGCATCCCTTGATCATACGCCTGATGAGATGAAGAAAAATAACCCGCTTCGCTATAACCATTAAAATTAATATTCTTTTTAGTTTCCTTTGGATTACTTAATTTTGCTTTACTGAAATTATAGCAATTCTGTGTCAGTTCCCGATTATCAATATTAGTATGCAGGCTAACACAAATTTCATACTCGCCCACAGGAAACTGATTATAAGCAATAAACTCGTTTTGAAAATTATTATCGGGATAATTATAGTTAATATCCGCAAAACGCATAGTCTGGCAATTTACAATGCCTGTTTTAAGATCAAAAGGTATAGTGCGCGCTGTCATAACAACACTACCCTCTTTCCTAAGATTTATATATAAATATGTATTTTGCTGATTTGATAAATTATTAGTTATAGTGAAATTCCATAAGTCTTTACTTGTATTAATATCATTACCTGCAAAGCCGAAGTTAATTACTATCTGTGCCTGTAGAATATTATAAGATATTATAAAGGATAAAAAAATAAGAATAAAAAACTTTTGGAAATGCATGCTTCGATATTATTTTAAATGGCTATTTTGTTAACATAGTTAAATTGTTCGCTATTTTCTTTTTTTAAAAAGCGCTCATGAGATCGCTTCGCTAAGTTACAGGACGCTCCAATGGAGCTTTTGATTAATAATAATATTTGTTTCTATAAACAGTCCGCTACTCCGCAGCAATATCTGTTATTATTTTACAAATTTCTTTTTCGTAATTTCTTTTTCTGTTTTTACTCTGATAAAGTACACGCCCTTTGCAAAGCCGCTGCATTCAATTGTTTTAAATTGTCCCAGAGGGACTTTCAGTTTATAGTAAATATTTATTAAAAATATCAAAGCTCCAGCGGAGCGTTCTGATAATTATTCATACCAATCAAATAAATATTTTTCATTGTATTCAATATCAAATTTCTTCAATAATTCAAGATATTCTTCTTTAAATAATTTCTTTTTATGATGCTCTTCCTGATTTTTTATATAATTTATTACATCGGTTAATTGCGAATGGGAATAGGTAAAAGAGCCGAATCCCTCTTGCCAATAAAACATACCATTAACCCATCTTTTTTCTTTAATAAACAATGATGTTGCGGTTTTGATATCGCGAACCAAATCGGAAATGCAAATATTGGGTTTGAATCCTATAAAAATATGTGTATGGTCGGGCATGCAATTTACCGCTAATAATTTTTGTCCACGATTTTTTATAATACCGGTTATGTATTTATGTAGTTCTTCTTTGTTTTTTTGCGGAATAATATTTTCGCGACCTTGTACGGCAAAAACAATTTGATCATACATTTGAGAATAGGTGTTTGCCATATTTACAGGACGCTCCTACGGAGCTTTTGATTAATAATAATATTTGTTTCTATAAACAGTATGCTACTCCGTAGCAAGGTATATTATTGTTTTATAAATTTCTTTACCGCAATACCTTTTTCTGTTGTTACTCTGACAAAGTACACGCCCTTTGCAAAGCTACTGAAATCAATAGTTTTGGAAGTGGTTATGTAAAGCAGTCTTCCGGTAATGTCGGTAATTTCTGCTTTGTTAATTTGTAAAGTAGTTTGTATTTGCAAATTATCGGTAACCGGATTTGGATAAAGAGAAACCAGATTATTTATTCCTGTTGTTTTTGTTATGCCTGTGATAATTGATTGCACAAAATTGGATTTTACAAGATGGTTGGTTTTGCTTGCGCATACAGGTGTATTAAATCCAATAAAATATTTTACAAAACCAAGATATGGATTTGTATAATTATAAAAATACTGGTTTCCCGGCACTGAACCTATAAGAGTTACAGCGCCGCTACTTGTAATGCCATATAAATAATAATTGGGAACCGCCAAACCCTGATAAGCCGACCATGTGAAACCATAAGTATTTGTTCCCTGATCATAAGTAGCTAATAGCGTAATAGTGGTATGGAATGTCGAAGAGTCTGTTTTAATACCACAAGTATCCTTTATGGAAATTTTATAACTATATGATTGATTAAAGGGATTTGAATTTATATCAATAAAATGAGTTTGGCTTGCAGGTACAGAACCTATTTGGCTCCATACATTGGTTGATACTTCATTATAAATATAAACAGTATCAATATTAGCCGAAAGATTAGATGCCCAATTAATGCTGTTCTTTGAAGTTGTTGTATCAAATTCAACATAGCAGATTTCTTCAGCAGGTAATGAGTTTAATGTAACTGTTGCCTGATCGGTAGCAACACAACCATTAGGTGTTGTTAAGGTAACTGTATATGTAGTTGCAGAGCCAGGGTTTGCTGATGGATTAGAAACAGTAGTTGCGCTTAATCCCACAGATGGTTGCCAATTGTATGTAAGCATTCCTGAACCTGTATAATTATTTGTTGTATTTAGAATTACTGGTGTTCCACAGGTCGTTGTTGTATTATTCACATTTACATTTACAGTTAAAGGGTTTACATAAACTTTAACAGTGTCTGTTGCATGATAACCATTAGGCGTAGTTACGCTTACTATATATGTTGTATTGTTTATAACTGTTGCTATAGGATTGGGAATGGTAACATAATTTAACCCCATTGATGGCGACCAATTATAAGAAACAATTCCCGTACCTGTGTAATCCGAAGTAACATTTAGTTGCGCAGTACCTCCGCAAATTATTGCTTTATCAATTCCTGCATCTGCATTTAATTGAAATACATTTTTTACAAGAAACAAATCAGAAGTATTACTTGTATCTGCATTCGTCAAAGTAGTGGAGCCAAAGGTGAGTGTAGAATCAGTAAAATATCCTACCACATAAGGATTCCCTGAAGTACCCACTGCAACGGAAGTTGCATCATCAGTACCTGTACCACCCGCACTTTTTGCCCAAAGAACATTGCCTGCATTATCGTATTTCGCAAGAAAAATGTCATCAGAACCCCATATAGATGTAGTATCAGCATTCGTCAAAGTAGTGGAGCCAAAGGTGAATGTGGAATCAGTAAAATATCCTACCACATAAGGATTCCCCGAATTATCCACAGCAACAGAAGTTGCAATATCAGTACCTGTACCACCCGCGCTTTTTGCCCAAAGCACGTTTCCTCCTGCATCGTATTTCGCAAGAAAAATATCAGGATTGCCCGCATTTGTCAAAGTCGTAGAGCCAAAGCTGAGGGTGGAACTATTAAAATATCCTGCCACATAAGGATTCCCTGAAGCATTTATTGCAACGGAATACGCACATTCATAACCCGTTCCTCCCACGCTTTTTGCCCAAAGCACATTTCCTCCTGCATCGTATTTCGCAAGAAACAAATCAGGAGTTTGATGAATTCCATTCGCATTTGTCAAAGTAGTGGAGCCAAAGGTAATGGATGAACTACAAAACATTCCTGTCAGATAAGTATTCCCTGAAGCATCCACCGCGACGGAAAACGCTTCGTCAGCATTCTCACCCCCAGCTTTTTTTGCCCATAGCACATTTCCAGCAGCATCGTATTTCGTAAGAAAAATATTATACGCACCCACATTTGTCAAAGTAGTGGAGCCAAAGGTAATGGTGGGACTACCAAACATTCCTGTCAGATAAGTATTCCCTGAAGCATCCACCGCAACAGAGTTCGCAATATCATAATCCGTTCCTCCTGCACTTTTTGCCCATAGAACATTTCCATTGGTATCGTATTTCGCAACAAAAATATCACCATACCATGTATGTCCATTTGTCAATGTAATTGAGCCAAAAGTAATGGAGGAACTTTCAAACGTTCCTGCCACATAAGTATTCCCTGAAGCATCCACCGCAATAGAAGTCGCATCATCGTCAGCAGTACCACCTGCGCTTTTTGCCCAAAGCACATTTCCATTGGCATCGTATTTCACAAGAAAAATATCGTCATACCCTCCCGCATTCGTCAAAGTGAATGAGCCAAAGGTAATGGTGTTGCTTTGAAAATATCCTGCTACATAAGTATTCCCTGAAGCATCTACCGTAACGGAAGTTGCCTTATCTTGGCCCGTACCACCCGCACTTTTTGCCTGAACCCAGCTATGGCTTTGCGCGTTAGATATTATGCTTAAAAAGCATAAAGAACTAATTACTGTTATAATTAAAATTTGTTTTTTCATGGTTTAAAATTTTTGTGTTAATATTAAATGATTGCTAATTTTTTTTGTCGTTGTTTTTCCAATGAACGCATAACATTATCATACTCCACCATAACTATACAGCACATACCATTTATTGACACCATCGCTAATTAAGGTATATACGCTATAACCTGATCTAGGAAGAAGAGGTGGTGTAATTGTATCACTTCCACTTTTATTAAGGCTACCAGTAGCCGGCGCAGTTAGATTAAATATCACAGTGTAAATTCTTCCACTACGAGTTGAAGCGAGCGGTAATGTAACATTACAAGCCCCATTTACAATTACAACTGATTGAGTTTCGTTTAAGTTAAGTGATGTAGTCCCTGAAGATATTGTTTCAATTTTTTTGGCAAACGAACCATTTACTTGCAGAGTTGAATTTGGTGGGTTTATGCCAATACCTACTTTCCCTAAACTATAGTAGATATCGGAACCATTGGTTTTCCATTGGCTAACTTGGGCGCCTATGGCTATACCTGCTAACTTTATTGAATCAGCAGTTGGATAGCTGTGTTTTACAGTGTTTGCCAACACCGCAGTATTATTAGTTACACTTGTTTGAAAGTCGCTAACTTGCGAAGCAGTAATACTAATTCCATTACTTCTATTCCACGCTTCAAAAATCGGGTCAGTTTCGGTTATACCACCAGAAATACTTTCAGCAGTTTTAGCATACAACGCATACGGAACGCTTACCATACGCGTAGTGCCTAAATCTGTATAACTCCCAACATTGTTCATGTCTAACTCTACCTGTAAAAATTTGTTCCCTTCTGCCCAGGTAATATTATTAAAAACTCCGGTTATTACCGTTCCTTCTCCTATGTATAATGTTATTAAACCAAAATTATTGGTAGTGTCCTTATGTGTTTCCCGATATTCAATTGGTCCATTAATCGAACCCTTATGAATAGTAAATCGTAAAGTTACAGGCTTGTTTGCAATTTTCTCACCATTGTTATCCCTTAATACAGCCTGGTAATCTATGGCATTGGGTACTTGCGCACTTGCCTGCTGTGGTATGAAAATGGTTACACTTAATAAAGCAAACCACAAAATTAAAAGTCCATAAAAAACATTTTTTTTCGTTTTCATAAATATTTATTTAGATGATTGTAGAATAAAATTTCTTTGTAAAAAAGGGTATTTTTCATTTCTAAATTTACACTTCGCGGTCTTTGCTATTTCTTTGCAATCCCTGCCTTGCCGTCAGGCAGGTTTGCATGAACAATTGATTAGTAAATTATTTTTCGCAAAGATCGCTAAGAAAAGTGTTAGTTAATTTTAATAATTTTTATTGTTTTCATTTTTTCCTTACCATTATGAACCCGTATCATATATACTGATTGCTGGAGTTGTTTTAAATTTATTTTAAATAAACATTCTTTATCATTGCAATAATATTTTTCAAGTTTACAAACTGTTTTGCTATACATATCAATTACGTCAATATAAATATTTTCATTTTCGCAATCTGAAACACTAATATTGACGTAGTCTGTTGCAGGGTTGGGCGATAAATTAACTTCCATTGTTTGATTTTTTTTCTCAGACTTATTCTCTCCAAAACAGATAGGTTGTAATATTCCGGATGTCAAAAATACTGTTCCTGTATTGTCGGAAAATGTAGCATTAAAGCCTTGCCCAACCGAATATTCAAAACTATATTCATTATTTACATCTAAGTAGCTCCCGCCTGTAGAAGCTAATGTAATGCGTTCCGATTTTTCATTAAAGATTAATTCTATTTTTACTTTATCAATATAGAAGTAAGAAACTTTTGCTTTAAATCCTCCATAAATACTGCTGATATAATTACAGGGAAAT
Organism: uncultured Bacteroidota bacterium; assembly: GCA_903847905.1. Taxonomy (GTDB): domain Bacteria; phylum Bacteroidota; class Bacteroidia; order Bacteroidales; family CG2-30-32-10; genus CAINEZ01. Next base: position 7,269 of record CAINEZ010000183.1, on the reverse strand, counting down.
GGCATTTGGACAGTATTTCCAAAATTTCCAATATATAAATACTGCTCGCCGCCGGTTACAGCTATAGTATCGGTTATTAAACGCCAGCTTGATGTGTCATGAATTATAGTTGTTGTATATAATTGTGGCGTAACATTATTCAACTGAGAACTATTTAGCACGGGCTCATTTGTAAGATACATTCCAATGTTGGTAGCATAAGCTGATTTGGAAGAAAGCTTGCAATAAAACTGAACTAAATATTTTTTGCCTTGCTCCATGGGCTGCGTTAATTCGTGAAACAGGTATCCTTTAAAGTCAAGGTAATTGTTAGTGTCGGGGTAATTAATTTCGCCCACATGGGTAATAATACCTGCATAAGCATCTCCGCCCATAGCGGTTTCAGAAGATCCGGCAAAATTATGTGGTATGCCCATTGAAAAATCATATATCAAAGTAGTATCAAACTGCCGGTGGAAAAAATCGGCTGCGCTGCCGCTTATAGAATACCACCCTGTGGACAGATATATTTCGCCTGGCTTATTAGGCACAGTACACATTTCAAAATCTCCATTATCAACCAGGTTATGTTCATCATTTGATTTTTGACGCGATGAATTTGTTTTTGGCAATACAGTTATGGATTTGCTGTAAACCACATCATCATTTTGTCGTTTTAATGCAATTTTATATTGTCCCGGATTATCAAATTTGTGTTTGATTTTTATAATTCCATAAACAACGGTATCGCATTTATTATTTGAAGAATAAAGCGGAAACAATTTACTCTCATTTCCAAAACTCCAGACAAATTTTGTGTTGGTAAATTCTGCTGATGAGGTATTGGAAAATTCAATTGCTTCTCCTGCAAAATATTTATCCCTGTCGGTTTTAAAGCTAATGGATTGAGCTGAAAGTTTGCATACGCTTACACTGAATATAAGAATAAAAAAGAATATTTTAAACGACCTGTTATAATTTTTCATTGTGAATTATTTTGTTGCTCTTGTTTGTCATTTTTACCTCATGTAATAATTAGCGTGGATCAAATATAAATATTTTAAGTTAGATTTATTGTTTTTTGATTTTCCTTATATTTCCCATTGCATCGGCAGCTATCATTGCATTAAGGACTTTTTCGGGAGTAATGATACCAGCCTCATGATGTATGCTTTCTATGGGATCGCATGTTTTTATTGCCGCCTTCATCAATTTGTCTCTGTCAATGTTTTTTAAATTTATATCGGCAAATGTGGTCGGAAGACCAACTTCCTCGCAGAAAGAGTAAACAGTGTCTATTTCCGATGGCAAGGCATCGGCGAGGCAAAGCCCTGTCAATAAACCGAAAGCCACTTTTTCTCCGTGGTAATAAGAGTGGGTTTCTTCCAGCGCGGATAGCCCGTTGTGAATTGCATGTGCGGAAGCTATTCCTGAGCTTTCAAATCCTATTCCGCTCAAAAGGATATTTGCTTCCACAATGTGGTGCAAAGCCGGAGTTATGATATTATTTTCATTTGCAATTTTTGCGGCTGACCCGTAAAGCAAAAGCGTGTCGTAGCAAAGTTTTGCAATATTTAATCCTGTCAAAGTACTGTATCCGCCGCAGCAATTCATCGACTGTGTGCGCTCGCAGGATCTGGCTTCGAACCATGTCGCCAATGCATCGCCCATACCTGCAACTAAAAAGCGGGCAGGGGCATTGGCAATAATATTCACATCTACGAGAACCACCTGTGGATTCATTTTCTGATAATAAACAGAATCAAAAACACCCTGCTCTGTGTAAATTACGGCGCAGCCGCTACATGGCGCATCTGTAGAGGCGATGGTGGGAACAACGATTACAGGAATTCCAACCCTGTCGGAAACAATTTTTGCAGTATCTATTGTCTTGCCTCCTCCCATTCCTACGATAACATCAATTTTATTACGGTTTACAATATCCGCCACACGCATTAATTCTTTATCACAGCACTCGCCATGGAATTCTTCTACAATAATGCTATCATCAGCATAATTTTTTATGAGACTTGTAAGAATATTAGCTTTTACCGTATGGGATGATAAGATCAATCCCTTTTTACCAAACGATTTAATAAGTCTTGGTAATTGAGCAATAACTCCTTCGCCTTGTATATATTTTCCAGGGAACACAGCTTTAAAAGTTCGGGCAGGTTCAGGGTTATTAACTGCCAGCCCACTCAATTCTACATGCCGGTTATTGTTAGTTGCAGATTGGTAGATATCGTTTTTTAATGGTTCCACTTCCTTTGTCATATCTAATAGGTATTTTATTTTGTTTTAATAATTTTTATTGTCTCTTTTTGCTTGCCAGTATTTTTCAAATAATTACTAAGAAAAATCACTTAACATGAATATAAATGAAAGTGGTTTTTTCACCGTCAATAATTTCCGAAACAATTTACTCATTAAAAAGAAATATAATAATACAATGTGTTTAGCCCTTCGCCGCTATTAAACGTTGCTAATTTCAGAACACCTTACTTTCTTAATATAGCGAAAGTATGAAAGGTTGATGAACTATACAAACAACTTAACCGGCAATGCTTAATAGGCGGCTGTTATGGACAGGTTTACTTTTTAATTATTTTAAAAGATTTCTGTCCCATCTCTCCAACTTGTAACAAATAAACTCCCTCTGCCAAATTGTTAATATTAATTATTGTTGTTTTATTATTTAGCTTTCCTGTCAAAATTTGCCTGCCTGTTTGGTCAGTAATATAATAAGGTATGCCAACTTTACTATTGGATAAATTGATTGTAATTTCATCACTTGCCGGATTAGGATATACAAAAAAGTCCGAAGAATTTGTTAACGAATAATGAAATAACCCATTATTTGTATGACTAATATCTATCTGATAAAGAGAGTCCGTATAGTTATTGGATACCCATAAATATTGTCCGTCAAATGCCAATCCGTTTGGGTAATCGCCTCCCGGTGCATTTATAGTATCTATAACAGTAAATGATGAAACATTTATTTTATATATTTTTAGATTTCCATTATCTGTAGACCATAAATATTGTCCGTCCCATGCTAATCCTGTAACCGCTGTTCCAAAAGCATGATGCGACTGAATAATTTGCCCAGTAGTATTTATTTTATAAGTAGAATCGTTGGGATTGGAATTAGTTCCCATTTCATCATTATTCCATAAATTTTGTCCATCCCATGCAAGACCTGAAGGATAACTGCTAACGGATGTGCAGGGAGTAGGAAAAGAAGCTACTACATTGCCATTTGAAGTATCAACTTGTTGGATGAGATTATTATCAGCATCAGCAACCCATAAATATCCATTGCCAAAATCCAAACCATAAGGCCGATAAATATTTGTAGGGATGGTTTTAATAATAGAACCATCAACAGGCGATATTTTATACAACATATAATTACCAAATCCTTCCACCCATAAATCCTGTCCATCATAAGCAATATCACAAGGAGCTGAAGTAGGACTTGGTATTCTTTTAATTATAATGGGAGAGTCAGTTATGCTTTTTATTTTTTCTTGAGGTGATTTAGATATGTTAATATAAGCATTATCTCCCGCAGGATTGCCGGTTGCATCATTGTTGACCTGTGATGAAGCATTAAAGCATGTCCCCAAAACGATTATTAATAACAATAAAAACTTTTCCATATAATTATTTTTTTGTTGTCTTACTCATCTGGCTTTTCAGTTTCGCCCCCGCAATAAATGCCTGTGCGGGGCAGGCCCGTTTATTTTTACGAGTGGTTTCTGGTCTCCACTTTTTTTATAAATTTTAAAGGTTAATATTCATTTTTATTTGTATTATTTCTGTTTTTCACAAAAGAATGTTAATTTGTTTATAAGCCTGATAAAATAATGTTATTATACCTGCCATTGGTTGTATTAATCTGACAAAATAGGTTTCTATTTTTCAAAAATACAATTTTATATTAATAAATCATTAAATGGATTTTTCATGCGAACATTATATTAAATGCTTTGTTTAAATTTGCAGCATCAAAAGTGTTTTATAATTAAATAAATGATTTTATTTTTACCACCAAGACACTTAGGCCACATAGAAACCTGCCTACCCTGCCTACCCTGCCTACCGGCAGGCAGGCGGCAAGGCAGGCACTGAAAAATTTCTTAGTGGAGATTAGCGTACTTAGTGTCTAAGTGGTAAATTTTTTAAGTTTTCTCTAAGTCAATAATAATTATAAATGAAAAAAAAATCATTCTTCCTTTTGCTTTTAATTTGTTCCTGTTTAATCGGGAAAGCTCAATACTACGATCTTGGGCAGGATCCGGCTTCTACAAAATGGAAGATTATGAAAACAGAAAACTTTAAAATTATTTATCCTGCCGATTTTGAAAATAATGTTCAAAAACTTGCCAATGTTTTACAATATATGCATGAATATGGAACAATTACACTTGCTCATAAGCCCAAGCAAATAAATATTATACTTCACAACAAATCAATTGTAGCCAATGCCTTTTCGCTCTGGACACCTCAACGTTCAGAGTTTTTTACCTGTCCTCCGCAAAACACCTATGCACAGGATTGGCTTGAACAACTTGCTATTCACGAGTACCGGCACATGACCCAAATGGATAAACTCAATCAGGGTTTCACGAAAATATTATCTTATGTTGTAGGTCAGCATTCAACCATTGCGGTTTTAGGATTGTTTGTGCCAATGTGGTTTATGGAAGGCGATGCCGTTTGTACCGAAACAGCATTAAGTCATTCGGGGCGCGGTCGAATTCCTTCTTTCGAAATGAAAACAAGAGCACAGGTTCTTGAAAAAGGAAAATTTTCGTTCGATAAAGCTCAGCTTGGTTCTTCAAAAGATTTTGTTCCCGACCAATATGATTTTGGTTACACTTTTGTTTCCTATTCCAGAAAATTATGGGGGGCTAAAACTTTTCAAAGCGCCCTGGATTATACAGGCAAATACCCATTTATAATTACCCCTTTCAACCATGGTTTAAAAAAGATTACAGGTTTATCAAAACGAAAAATGTATGATCTTATTTGGGATACGCATAACGGGCAGTGGGCTGTACAGCAAAAAGAGATATCATACACTTCTTCAAAAAAATTATCTCCCGATCATAAAATCTATACGCATTATAAATTTCCTCATTACATTAACGACAGCACTATAATTGCCGAAAAATCCGGTAAAGATGATATAAGCAGGGTTGTTGCCATAAACCGACACTCTAAAGAATCAAGATTATTTACACCTGGTTTTTATACTTCCGAAAGCATATCATTAACAGGAGAACTGAAACTTTCTGAAAATAAAAACAGTCCGGGTTCCTATACTACCGATAATATTTCGCTTTCGCAAGGTTATACATGCTGGGCAGAAAGAGACATTGATCCGCGCTGGACACAACGCGATTATTCTGTGATAAAAATTTTCGATTTCAATAAAAATAAAATAAAAAAGATCACAAAAAAAACCCGCTATTTTGCGCCTTACTTTTTCCCCGATGCATCTAAAATTGTGGTGTCGGAGGTTACTACCGACAATAAATATTTTCTCACAATAATTGACTCTAAAAACGGTAAAGAAATTAAAAAGTTTTCCACTCCAGATAATAGTTTTTTTACCACGCCTTCGGTTTCGCCAAACGGCAAAGAAATATTTACTGTTGCCCTGAATGACAAAGGGAAAAGCATACTTTGTGTTAATGCAGAAAATGGAGAAATTAAAACTTTGCTTGAACCTTCGTTTCACGAAATTTCGAATGCATTTTCGTATAAAAATTTTGTTTTTTTTAATTCCGATTATTCGGGCATTGATAATATTTATGCCATTGATACTCTTACAAAGCAAATATTTCAGGTTACTTCGGCAAAATACGGGGCTGTTGATATTGATATTTCTCCCAACGGGAAAAAAATAGTTTACGCCGATTACACTGCCGATGGATACTGCATATCAGAAGCCGATTATAATCCTGATAGCTGGAAGCCTCTACAGAAAGTGACTGATAACTCAATAAAAGTTTTTGAATCGTATTTGCAAGAAGAAAAAGGAATAGTTGATAATACTACAATACCTCATAAAACTTATGAAAGCAAGTCATATTCCAAAGTAACACATCTTTTTCATCCGCATAGCTGGACACCATTTTATTTAGATGCCGATAATATTAAAGCCCGTCCCGGAGTTTCAATTATGTCGCAAAACCTGCTGAGTAATACCTTTGGAATTATCGGTTACGAATGGGATAAAAACACAAAACAAGGACGATATCACGCCGACATCAGTTATAAAGGGCTTTTCCCGATTTTCAATCTTGTTTATCAAAGCGGAAAACAGGCTGATTATTTAAATGATAACAAATATACATACACCGAAAACAATATCAAATTTGGAATGAGCCTGCCATTCTCTTTCGTACACAATCAGTATATCAGGGGATTCACAGGCGATATAAATACCAATTACATTAACATCGTTCATGATGAGTCAACACCGGTAAATCTTTTAAATGGAAAAGCTCAAACGATGGAATATAAATTTTTTGCATACAATCAAATCAAAACCATTGAACGCGATATGATGCCGCGCTGGGGACAAAGCATTGAAGTGAACTTTTTAAATTCGCCTTTCGGGACTAATAATTTTGGCACATTAGCGAGTGCTGAAGCCTCCTTTCTATTTCCGGGATTATTCAGACATCATAGTTTACAAATTTACGGCGGGCTTCAGGATAAAAAGCCTGGCGAATTTAGCTTTTCCGATGAAGTAACATACCCAAAAGGTTATACCGATCAGTCGAGTAATCAATTAAAGTCGGTTTCATTTAATTATAAAATGCCCCTGGCTTATCCCGATATTAATATAGGTTCGCTGGTTTATTTTAAAAAATTGATAACTAATGTTTTCTTTGATTATGCCGAAGGGGAAAAAGCAAATTCACATAAAATTTATACATCTTATGGAGCAGATATTCTTACCGATGTTAACTTAGTGCGCTTCTTTATTCCTGTATATCTGGGTTTAAGAACTTCGTATCTGCCATCAGAAAATAAAATTGTTTGCAATATGCTTTTCAGTGTTGATTTTTCAGGGTTTTAAAATATTATACTGTAATCTGGACATAATTTTACATTTTTTTAGTTTATAGTTTTTTTAGTTTTCTTGGTTTTAGTTTAATTAGTTTTTGGTTTTAGTTTGAACAGTTCTTTGGTTATTTAATTTACATAGTTAACCATATAACCATAACCAAAACCCGAATAACCATAACTATTAACTAAAAAACT
>CAINEZ010000182.1 GCA_903847905.1 uncultured Bacteroidota bacterium | reverse complement strand
TTGAAAAATGGTTTAAAATTAAACCGGAAATATTTTTACAAAAACCTGATGAATTTAAAAATAAAGTTTTATCTTTGCTATTAATTAATACAAGTTGTCATAAACAACCTTGTGAAACTTAACAAATACCATTTCTACTTGCAATTACTTTTTGTTCATTATCCTGTTTTTCGCAAGGAAATTATAAAGTACATTTAAAAAAAGGCGATAGTACTGATGTTTATAACAGAATTTTTTTTGATAAAGATTTGAATTCATATTATTTGGTGGATAAGACCACTAAGAAAAAAATACTACCAAACGAGACATCTGGACTTATTTATAAATATCAATACAAAAAGAAAAACACAACAGTTATTGGCATACCGAAAATGGATAAGTGGCTATTCCCTGCTGAAACAAAAGGAAAAATAAGTATATATTCATGCAGGGGTGATGCGTTATCATTATCAACTTTTGAGTGTCAATATGCCCAAAAACAAGGCGACACTACTTTATACAAGCTTGGTGGAAAAGAAGGATTTAAAAACCTATTAGCAGCAGTAGCTGATAATGAAAAAGCTTATTCGCTGATGTATAAAGCAAATACTAATTTATATACTTCTAAGTTTCTTTATTGGATGGCAGGGGGATTTGCCATTACCGGTGGGATTCTTTTTGCAACAGAAACACCCCAAGTATTTTCAAAACACACACACAATGATAATAATACCTTAATAGTAGAAACCACGAAATATAAACCTTATGCCATTACTTTTCTTAGCACCGCATGTATTACAGGTTTGATAGGTTATTTAATTGAAAATTCGGCATACAATAAAAAAGATAAAGCAATTATAAGATATAACGCAAACTAAAATTCAAATTATATGAAAACAAAATTACTTTTCATTTTCGCATTATTCTTTCTTATTATTGATAACTCTTTTGCTCAAAATTTTGAAGGAATAAATAGTCCTTTTCTAAATTCAACAAATTATATATCTCCTTTACCTCTAAAAACAGGGACAAAAGGTATTATTTCTGTCTATCCTTACAGGCAAAACGGGCAATCGTGGAGCAGCAATCAGTTAGGAACATGCAGCGGACTTACTATTGGTACTGATGGATGTGCAATAACTTGTGTTGCCATGCTTTTAAAAACAAATGGAGTAAGTGTTGATCCAGGACAACTTAATACTTGGCTGACTAACAATAGCGGTTATTCAAGTGGTTGTTTAATAAATTGGAATATTGCAACAAATTATCCGGGCAGTACTATAACATGGTCTGGTTCATTCAGTCCGTTTGATCTTCCCACGGTAAAAAACGAAATAGATGCCGGTAATCCTATGATTTTAAAAACAACTTATAGTACGAACGACCATTTTGTTGTAATAAAAGGATACTCAGGAAGCGGTACTAATACCAGTGATTTTTTAGTTATCGACCCTTTAATTACAGGCGATCAGTCTTTGTCGAATTATACGTTAAATGGCATGAAGATATATCATAATGTAACGGCTGCACAACAACCGGATTTTATTATTTATTCAGTTTCCGGGCCAACTTCTGCTTATCCTGGACAAACTGTGAATGTAACGATTCAGACAAGAAATCAAGGTGATGACCCTTCTCAGAGTGGAACTTATGTTTTATTGAGAATGATATTATCACCGGATCAAATGATAAATCTTGCTGATACATATTATTCCGATTATCAAATGCCGATAACTGATTTTGCCGGTGGTGTTGTCATTGGACATTCTTATTCATTCACTATTCCTTCAAGTTTAGCAACTGGAACATATTACTGGGGTGGGTATGTTGATGCTTCAACTTACTGGACAGAATCTGACGAAAACAATAATGCATTATGCGGCAATGCTGTTGCAATACAAATTGTGGGCATAGAAGAAATTGCAAGAAATATAATCTTACAGATATTTCCAAATCCCGCAACCAATAACCTCACTATAGAAACTCCACAAAAATCAGATATCGAAATTTTAAATATTCAGGGACAATTAATGAAAAGTATTGTATCAGATGAAAATCATTCCGCTATTGATATTTCAGGCTTTTCAAGCGGAATGTATTTTGTAAAAGTGAAAACAACCGAAGGAATTATAGTGAAAAAATTTATTAAAAAATAAAATAACAAGGAGGACAAAATAATGAAAAATCTTGGTACTTTTAAGAAATCAGCTATTTTTATGGCATTTCTGTTAATTTTTGCTTTTTCAGTAAAAGCAAATTATGTTTTTACCCCGATGATCAACCCTGATCCGGACCATAATATATTGAATGATGTGGCTGGTTGTGATCAAAATCATATGATGTCCGTCGGTCAGTATGGCACAATTTTAAGCGGTGATGGAGTTAACTGGACTCAAATGGCCAGCCCGACTGCAAATAATTTATGGCGCGTGCGCGTAATTTCGCCGACTAACGCCTGGGCCTGCGGTCTAACAGCCACCCTTATTCATTATAATGGCACGTCTTGGTCATTAGTGACTATTCCCGGCGCGACAGAAGATTTTTTTGACATACTATTTTTGTCAGCCAATAACATCTGGGTTTGCGGCGATTTCGGCGCTTTATATCACTATAATGGTAGCAGTTGGATGACTGTTAACGCTGGAATTTATAATGTCACTTACGCTAGCATGTCCGGAGTTTCCAGTAATGATATTTTGCTTATTAGTGATTTGAATACTAGCCCCTATACGGGAGAAATTATACATTTTGATGGTACCTCATCTACTGTGAAACAAACTGTTAATGGCACTCCGGGATTGAATGCTGTTTATTCTGACGACAATAACCTTTATTATATTCTGGGGAGTAATGGCATTTATAAATATAATAAAACCAGTAATACCATTGCTTTGGCTAGTTCCAGTGTTTACGGTTATATAGGAAAGGTTGGAAATTCACTTTTGGTTTGCGGCGGTAATCCGGATATTTCCCTATATGATGGTGCTGCTACTTTTACTAATATTGGCAGCTATAAAGCCGTAAGTTTCTACTCTCCTAATGATCCGGCTAACGTGTACTTTGTCGGCGCAGGTAACGGTTCGGGGATTATACACCTCGACATGACCGTCGGAATTGACGAGCAGCCCGGAGCTAATAATCATTTTCAGGCCTTCCCCAATCCAGCAATAGATCAGATTAATATCAGTTGTAAAGCCGCTGGCGCAACTATGGCCATCGACTTATACAACAATCTGGGTCAGAAGGTGGCCGTGATAACTGAACCGGAAAAAATTTCCGGCGAGAAGAATGTTCCTTTTAATGTCAGTGATTTGCCCCGGGGTCTATATTTTATCATAGCCACCGTCGGCAATAAAAGCGAAAGCCAAAAACTTTTAATTGAGTAACGCAAAGTATTATTGTTATTGCTACATTCCCAAAGACAGGTTTATTAAAGGGAAAAGTCAACCGCACAATGTAAAGCACTTATGCAGCCCACTTTTAAAGGCAGACAGTATTTTGGCTGCAAAAGAGCTTCCATTTTCCACGCACTATCGGCAGTTACATATTCTCGGCAGACAAAAATTTCCTTCCCTTCTGTAAAAATTTAAACGCTGACACACATTACAACCCAGACAAAAACTCTTTAGACAGTTGACAGCGAAACTCAATAATGACAGTGCTTTCGGGACACGACGAACATTCCGCCAGTGCATAACTTCGGTCTGCTACCAGCGGCGGTTTGTGGTTGACAGAAACTTTAGTATCTTTAAAAAATTATTTGTGGGGCAGACACGGAAGTGCTCTAATACCGCCGCCGGTCGCAGCCCTTCATCGTTATACCCCATTGCGCGAGAGATAAAATGAAAAATATTATTTAAAAATTTAATATTAAACTTAGAGTACTTATACTACTTAGACTACTGAATGGCTATCGATCCAAAATATTTGCACTCTGACATCAGCGACTCTGTTTTAAAAGCCTTTTTTGTTGTTCGCGATAGTTTACCATATGACATGGAGGTCGGGGTTTATAAACGAGCATTAGAGCTTGAAATGAAAAGCATGGGACTTGTAGTCGAATCTGACAAGGAAGTTAATATCATTTTTAAAGACAAAAACATTGGCTCGTTTTTCATTGACTTTGTTATCAATGACTCTATAATTATTTTGGTTATTAAAAATGATTTGTCTTGCGAACATCAAGTGCCTAATGCAAAAAATCAACTTCGCTTGACAAAATATGAGGTTTGTTTAATATTAAATTTCTCGGCTGACACTCTGAAACAGTTTTCGCGCATCATTCTTACTAAAGAATTTAAAAAGGACAAATAATTTTTCCTTAGACTACTTAGAGTACTTAGACTACTGACAAGTAAAAGAGCGCAACGGGGGTATAACTTGTGTCTGCTTTAATGCCGAGGTTTGGTGGTTGACGGAAACTTTTTTGTATATTTGAATCGTTATTACGGCAGACTCGATAGTGCTTTCTATGACGGCACTTAAAGCAGCCACTTATCGTTATGCACAAGCGGAGACAAATTATTAAAAAGAAAGCAGACTTTGACACATCAGACTGTTCTTTGCAACTTGATAGACCAATGACAGAAAATAAAATGAACCAACACTCAAGCCAACGCAAAAGT
>CAINEZ010000181.1 GCA_903847905.1 uncultured Bacteroidota bacterium | reverse complement strand
GTCCATAGCGAACGCACATAGCAGAGAATTCTTCTTCTATCTGGTTCCTGACGTTTCTATACACGATCAATTTCTCTTCATCTGTTCCTTTGGCATTGGCAGGGTCTTCAAAGCCCAGGTGCAGCCTGTTCGTTACCTTGCCTGTAAAATAAGGACAGGCTTGTTTTGCCTGGTCACAAACGGTGATGACATAATCAAAAGCCTTGTCAAGAAAGCCGTCAACATTCTTTGGAGTTTGTTTTGAGATATCAATTCCTTTTTCAGCCATCACTTCCACTGCATAAGGATTGATGTTTTTTTCCGCATGCGTTCCTGCTGAATATACTTCAAGATCAGGATTCAGTTTTTTCAGAAACCCTTCCGCCATCTGGCTGCGGCATGTATTTCCTGTGCATATGATAAGAATTTTTGTTTTCATGTTAGTTTAATTTTTAAAGTTAAAGTTCAATGTTGAGTCTGCTTCGAAATATAATAATAATCAAAAATGCCGCAAAGACACGAAGACGCTAAGATACACAAAGCATTTATAATTAATTGTATTTTCTTAGCGGAACTTAGAGCCTTTGGGGGCTATTTCGTTATTTGATGTGCTGGTTAAAAATACGATCTTTGCAAAATGACAAGAATAAGCAGTGATCCAAAAGGCATAGATGAACATTTACTACAATTATTAATTCCACAAGAGATACTACAGTGCTTCATTTTAAATCAAATAATTGAAAACGATACAGAGATATTGTTCGATTTGACAGAGAAAGAAGTCTGCATTCCAAATGAAATAGAGGGGAAAGAAATAGTCTTAAATGGATATATGAATGCAACTACACTACAATGTTTTCCACAAAAAGGTAAACAATGTTATATTTATCTACGCCGCCGTCGGTGGAAGGAGAAAGGAAGCACAGATAATAAATCGTACCATAACGAATACGAGTATACTGCAACAGGCACTATGGCAACCAAGTCATTCGGTGCTTTTTTAAAAAGAAACTCTTTGATAGCCACCCCATCTCATTTAGCTCAGTCGCTACAGTAATAGGACTTGATAAGAAAAAGCTGCATGATTGGTATAAAAATCACCTGAGCGATTTCACTTCAAACAAGGTACAGCAATCCTTGCATGAGAATGATATACCCTTACCACCACAAGAAATTACAAAAGAAAAAAGCACAATAGATGTACCTATTCTAAAGCCTGGGAATTTAGGCGAACACATGGCAGTTGATGAAAAATACATCAATGGTGAGTTCTATACATTGCTTACGAATGGGAAAACAGGAAAAATTGCCTTAATGGCATCTACAACAAAGACCGCTCTATTAGGGAAAGCAATGCTAAAATTTGAAGATAAACGTTTTGATGTAAAAATCCTCACCCGTGACTTAGCATCAAACTACGATTGGTTCGCCCGCGAAAATTTCATGAATGCAGCGCAGGTTGCAGATAAATTCCATGTCCTCAAACATGCTTTTGAAGCCTTGCAAGATATTAGAATTTACTATCGGCAAAAGCTACTCACACAACGTAGAGAAGCGTATGAAGCTTATAAATTCAAAAAGAAATCATCTCCTGAATTGCAATTCGAATTTACCGAAACAAAACTATCTAATAAAGAAACTCACAGGCAATTATTAGCCAGAAGTCAATACCTGCTGTACAAAAAGAAAAATGACTGGTCGGAAAGCCAGTCACAAAGAGCAATAATACTGTTCAAACATTACCCTGATATTGAAATTGCTTATGATTTAATCTGTCAGTTTAGGTCATGGTATAGTGCTGATCAAATCATTGATCAATTCGAGGATAAAGCATTTAAAATGGATGCTCTTAACGTAATTAATCAAAACCTGGATCACTGGATGAACCTTGTAGTTAAAGCTGATATTACTGAAATCCTAAACTTCAAATCTCTTGTTGAAAGGAATAGAGGATGCATTATAAACTACTTTACAACTGCCGCTACTAATGCAATTGCTGAAGCTAATAATAATATTATCCAAACTTTTATTAGAGCAAATAGAGGTTATAGAAACTTGGATTTCTTCTACTTTAGGTTATCTCATTTCTTGTCGTAGCGACTCAATTACTGAAATAACCATTAACAGAAAATTAATGGTAGTGTTTATTGTCAGAACAAATTTTTCAATTATCTTTGTTGACTTTTTTAAAACAATTTAAATCGTTATTAATATGAGAAAAAATTTACTTTTATTTTTTGTTGCAACGATGGTTGCAATTAGTTTTTCCTATGGCCAAAGCCACAGAGCATTGCCAATTTACAGGTATTTCAATGATGTTGCACCTGATAGTATTAATGTTCTGGAC
>CAINEZ010000180.1 GCA_903847905.1 uncultured Bacteroidota bacterium | reverse complement strand
ACTTATCAGAAGATGATTATAAACAATTGACGAATAAATTGCACAATATTCAATCTGGTATTTGCTATATTTGTCAGAAAGAAATTGATCTTCAAATTCATAATACAAATATAGATCATATAATTCCATTGGCAAATAAAGGAAAAGATGCAGAAGATAATTTTGCAGTAACACATGAAAGTTGTAATAAATCAAAACAGGATTCAAATTTAAAAATTGCACGAATCCTTCATAAATTAAAAGCACTACAGGATGATATACAAGGAAGAGAAAACAAGGCAGCATCTCTCAAGGATTTGTTAAAAATGGAACAAGGTTCAAAATATGATTTTAAATATAAGATTGAGGATGATTGTATTGCGTATTCATTTTCAGATATAAACGATAATAATATTTACAAAAGCAAAATATTTACTGACAAACAATCTAACGAAGAGACTGCTTTTATTGAAGTTCCTATAGAATATTTGTATCATGATAATTCGATAAATCCAAGAGGTATTAATTCGAGCATCTCTTTGCTTGTGAAAGAATTTGCCAAAGGAAACCCTCAACTGCATTTAGCTCTTGCTCGGTTCAATGAAAATAAAATTAAAATATTCGATGGACAACATAAAGCAGTTGCCCAAATACTACTTGGTGCCAAAAAAATACTTTTAAGGTTGTTCATTCATCCAGACGTTGACCGTTTAACAGAAACAAATACAAATGCAGGAAGCAGTCTCAGGCAGATCGCTTTTGATAAATCTATAATGAGACAACTTAACTATACGTTATATCAAGAAAAAATCAAAAAATATCAGGAACATCATAATCTAAACGCAGATTGCTTAGATTTCTCAGAAGATCAGCTTGTTGATTATTTTAAAGGAGAAAATGTAAACATTAAAAAATACATTATTGATAGCATTAAGAATGAAATAACTTATTCACAAGATAATAAGCTTAAAGGTTTTATTGATTTTGAAGGTAAAGCGAAGGAATTGCCCTTGTCTCATAGTGCTTTTGATAAAACGTTTTTATCCATATTCATTGATTCAAAACTTATTCTTACTACCAAAATCAGTTATAAATCTGATGAAGGAGAGAATCCAAGAGAGCGTGAAATTTCCCAGCTGGTTAAAATGTTTAATATAATTGCAGAAGAAATATATATTGGGAAATTTAAACCCGATATTGGAGTTGCAAGAATTGAGCAAAAAATAATAAAAAAACAGGACACTGATATTACTGATGACCATTTAACTGCATATAGAATGAGTAAGGAAGAAATATTATATAATTGGTTGCTATATCTAAAAAAAGTTATTGAAAACTATTTTGCTAATATAGGTAAATTGTATGAACCTAATAGACTTTTTCAGGAAGAGTTTCCAGACCAGCTATGGGCAAACATAAGAAAATTTATAAGTAATTTAAGAAATCTTCCCCTTTGGAAAGACAAAAGCATGGCAAGTACAATATTCTCAGGAAAAAACAACTATAACTTCTGGAAAGTAATTTTTGAGAATGGAAAAACCCCAGATGATGTAATTGTACTTGCAAAACCGCTTAATTATATAGAAATGATTAAAACTGATGATTGAGAGTTTTCAATCCATTGTTCAAGAAGCCCGAACGGTAGGTGATAAGGATTTCATTGTTATGGGTATTGCGTTTGGTGGAGAGGTGATTCAAGCGGGCCGTTCCCTGTGATATTAGGATAATTCAAAGTGGTCTAATATTAAAGGTT
>CAINEZ010000179.1 GCA_903847905.1 uncultured Bacteroidota bacterium | reverse complement strand
GTCTTCATTTGCAAGCTTCAGCGAAACCTCTTTCGAGAAATGTGTAAGAACAACAATAGGTTTATCGGGATAATTCTTTTTAA
Organism: uncultured Bacteroidota bacterium; assembly: GCA_903847905.1. Classification (GTDB taxonomy): domain Bacteria; phylum Bacteroidota; class Bacteroidia; order Bacteroidales; family CG2-30-32-10; genus CAINEZ01. The sequence goes on along the minus strand of CAINEZ010000179.1, from coordinate 2,917 downwards.
TTTTATTAGCAAGTTCGAAAGCATCAACCTTCCCAATGTTCAGCATTGTAATTATAAGGTCGTAATGATTTTTTGCAAGAAGATCAAAAGCCATAGACGATGAGCTTGCACGCGAAAATTGAGGTGGATAACGAAGATTTAGTGAAGTATATTCTTGGAAAATTTTTTCGTTTATTCGTCCGTCTTCTTCCAGCATAAATGCATCATAGGTGCTGCATACAAGCAATACATTGTTGATGCGCTTCTGCATTAATTTGTTAAAGGAGATATTGGAAAAATAATGTTTATCGGTAGCAAACTCTTCGTTATAATTATATTTTGAATATGACATATTTTTAATCTCCGTAGTATTATTCATTATTATTATAATAGATTAGCGAGGCTCTCTTTTTCCCGTCCATTATAATCTTTAGCGGGTCTTTAAATCGTACATGTTTAAAATATTTTGTTTCGGAAATAACTTCCTGCTGATTCAATACATCCCAATTAATATAATCAATAAGCGAATTATGCTTTACTGAAAAATAACCAACATTCATAGATATCACATTATGGAAAAAATGCGAACCAAGCGAAGCATCTAGCGGGAAATCTTCAAGGCTAACCTCTACAATGATTTTAGCATTTGAAATATGAGACCATGCAACAGGAATTCCAATAAATCTGTCGCGAGTGCCCCATCTTCCGGGTCCGATCAAAATATATTTCCTGCCCATTTTTATCATTTCAATATTCAACTGCTCAATTTCGTCACGCATTTTTTCGGTTTTCAACTTATCGAATTTTTTTACATCAACAAATATTACATCGTTAAGTTCTTCAACAATACCGTTGCCCATGCCCATTTCTGAATATAGTAATAATTTGCTATAATCGACTTCATCAATATTTATATCTGTTTTAAATACGTTTTTAATAAGCGGTTTTATTTGTAACAGATAAAAAGATGATTTCCCATTTTTATCTTTATTCAGGTCAACGGCAAATTCAATTTCAACTGGCGAGCCCATTGCTTCTTCAACGACATTTAAAATAACTTGAATTGTCTTGGAAAGCGGAATGTATTTATGTTTTATGATATTGGCGAAATTAACAACACGCGGACCTTGTGAAGTAAGTCCTGTTTCAAGTCTTTCATTAGTGAGGTCGTAAACAGAACCACAATGTTTGAGTGTTCCGTGCTTTTCGGAAACATCAATATCCAACTTTATAAGGCTTGCATCTTCGCCTGCAAGCAGGTTGATTTTTTTTTGCCTCATATCAATCGCATAGAAATGAAGCTGCGAATTTTTATACATATCTGTTGCCGAATATATTTCAAGATTCGGATATTCAGGGCAAAAACGGTATGTCTTCTCGCCTTCAACAACATATTTGCCAAGCCCAACAGCTAACACGGCAAATCCGTCTTCCGGCTTCATGTGCGAAATAGGGTAATAATTATACGACTGCGCTACTCCGCTGATATGCGGATAAAATGTTTCTTCGTAAGCAGAGCCTACAACTTCCTGAACTATCACCGCCATACGCTCTTCCTCAATTTTATAATTAATAGCTTCAAAATAAGCTCTTGCAGTAGACGAAAAGATTGATGCATAAACAAGTTTTATGGCAGTCATCATTTGCTCAAGCCGCGTATCAATATCAGGATTATTATTCGGAAGTAAAAATGTGTCAAAGATTCCTGCAAATGGTTGTGTTAACGAATCTTCAAAAAGACTGGAAGATCTTATGGCTAAAGGTTTGTGAATGATTTTAAGATATCTTTTAAGTCTTTTAATAAGTGAATCCGATAGTTTTGCCTCAATAAAAAGAAGTTTAATTTTATCATAATCACGTTCTCCATATATTTTATTTCGAAGGTTGTTTAACTCAATAAATTTTTCAAACTCATCAGTGCCAATAATTGATGTGATTGGCGTGCGAACATTAATGTCGGGAACAATTTGTGAAAAATCGAAATTATAAATCAAGGTGCTTATAAATGCCAAGCCTCTTCCTTTTCCGCCAAGTGAGCCAGATGCAAGGCTTACAATTGTTGTTTCATCAAGAATTGCCGATTCATCAAAGTTTACAACTTTTCCTTTGTTTTTTTCAAACATACATTGATGAAGTGCATCCAGTATATAAAGGCGCAACTCCATAGGGTTTTTAAAGTCGCTTACTTTTACAGGTTTAATTTTTTTTGCTAATTGTATCTCTCCTCTTGCCATGAACCAGTTGGAAAAATGGTTTCGCCTGGCATGGAATACAATTGACTCTTCGGGGATGGTCATTAAATGGGTTTGAAATTCTTTTATTGATCTTGCTACAGCAATTTCGCCGCGTCCTTCTCCATCGCGATAAATAAAATTTCCAAAACCGAGATAATAACTAATAAAACTTTTTAAATCCTGAAGAAGATTTTCGGAATTTTTATTTATAAAAGTTGCTTTTAATTTAAATGCTTTTGAGGCATTTTCAGGTTCCGATGACTGAAGCAATACAGGCAAATCAGGAATCTCACTTTTTACATGTTCAGTCAATTGTATTCCGGCGGTTTCATCAAGTAATCCATCTTTTTCATATTTTACATCCGTGATCACACAAAGTAAATATTCTTTATATTTTTCAAAATAATCAAGCGCTTCCTCGTAGCTCGATACCATAAGGATTTTTGGTCTTGCCCGCATCCGAAGAATTTTATAAAGATTATCAGTATTTACCTCTTCAATCAGGTGCTGTGTTTGTTCAATAACAATTGAATATAAAATCGGAAGAAAACGTGAATAGTACCTTGCAGAATCTTCAACAAGTAAAATAACCCTGACAAGCCCGATTTTTGTATCATTTTCAATATTTTTAAGGTCTTCGATATATTTTACCATCGCAAGAAAAACCTTGCTATCGCCATTCCATACAAATATTTTGTCGATGC
>CAINEZ010000178.1 GCA_903847905.1 uncultured Bacteroidota bacterium | reverse complement strand
GCAACTAAAAAGTTCGTTTAATTTAGATATACAAGGATTTCAAAGAACGATTTTTATTTTTTAATGGACACTAATGAAATAATTTGAGATTTAAGAAAATGATTCTCGATCATAAATTTAAAATCACAAATCTAAAATGAAATAAATACATACTTTATGAACAGACATAAAATTGATTTGAATTACATGTTTAACGTGAGAATAAATTTATAAGCAATATTATCTTTAAAAGCAGGCATAGAGTATGGACCATAGCGGTAATAAGCTCCCACACCCAAGCCATAAGTATCCATGTTGATAATTTTATTGATCTGGATTCCCGATTCTATATACCCTTTGCGAAGAGTCTGAATATCTACATTGAAATGTTTATCAGGGTTATTTAAATCGCCTATGCAAAGGTTTGTTGCAACAGCAAGTTCAGGTGAAAACTTTTTAAAACGCAATAATAATTTCCCAAAGCTATGATTGAAAAATAAAGCTGCATAGCGGTTTGAAAGAAATTCATTCATACGCATGGTCTCAAAACTGTTTGGCGCTGAAATAGTGAATTGACGATAACTTCCGATACCATTGAATAAATTGCAGTATGGCAGATCACCGTCAATATACCCTGCCTGAAACTGAAATGTAGGGGTACCAAGGCTTTTTATGAAAAATGATTTTTTAATTTTAAATTCATAACGGTTATATTTAAACTCACCGTAAAGCAGATCATTAAAGCCCCTGATATAATTAAACCATAAAACCGGATAATTTGTGCCTGTTGAAATTTTATACCTAAGTGTTTTAATAAATTTTTCTTTATAGCTATAACAAAGATATATTCCAAGTTCCGTAAAACTATATTCTTTTAAAAGCAACGTTACATTTTCATTTCTTACTCCATAAGCATAATCATTCATAGCAACCTTATTTATCATGCTAAGACTAATATCAGCTTTAAGATATTTTAATGCTGAGAATTTCACAAAAGCTTCTTTTTTTTCAACCATATCCATACGTTTGATCAGATAACGTCTAAAATAATAATCGCTCAGAAACCCAACATTTTCATAAAAATTAATGCCTCCTGATTCAGCTACATCATTAAAATAATTTACCCCCAGGCTGATGTCGTGGTAATCATTAAAATTAAATGCAAAATCTCCACCATATTTGTATGTTTTATCCTCGAAGCCATAAGCAAGATAACCACCACCAATAAATTTTCTGCTTATCTTATAATTATTGTGAATCCCCATCCCGAGCCTCCAGCCTTCATAATCATTAAAATGAAGAAATCTGTTAAGGTCAAAATCTATGAACTTGTATGGGATCTTTCCTGAAATCAGTGATTCAAAGGTTTTCATTTTTCTATCGAAGTGAGCTGCTTTGCCAAGACTATCTATAACGCGATATGTATTTTTATCTTTTTCAGTTAAGCTGTCTGTTCTGTATTTCTCCCATATTTTATCATCGGGGACAGCATTGGCATCTTTAACTTCAAGTTCAATATTTGAAAATTCGTTCTTTTTCAGTTCAGGGTTAAGTATAATATTCTGCAGGTAACTTCTACCTTCACCTATAAATTTGACATTACCGACAGAGATATTTTTGAAAATAAAATCAGAATTTAACTGCACGGGAAACCACTGTTTATTATCGATCAATTCATATTTCTGCTGTATTTTTATCGCCAACCCTCCTTCTTCTTCGTTTGCCGGTTCTGCAATCACATTCTGAATAGCATAACCATTTGTATTTATGTAAAGCAATCCTTTAAGTCCGTCAAAATTCCTGTTTTTATGTGGCTTGTAAGATATTACATAAATACTGTCGTTTCCCTGATAAAGCGTGTCTTCGAGCAGGAAAAAATATTTATCATCACTTCTTTTACAAATAGGCGTAAGATAATTTTTGTCGCCAATGTGAATAAGTTCTTTGTAAAACGAAAAAGACTGCATTTGGTTAACGAGCAAGGCAAACAAGGGGTCTTTGAAACCGGAAACTTTTGACACTATAAGTTTTTCACTGTTCCTGTCGGGGTACATGAACTTACGTTCTGTTACACTTTCCATCAGAAATAGATGCTGCTTTTTAAAAAAATTTTGAACTTTTACCATATCAGAATCTATTCTTACCGTATCTTTTTTTAAAGAATCAATATTGGCAGAGAAAACCATTTTATTGTAAGAAGTATATGAAAACGAACCTAGTTCTTCAGGGTTATTTTTTTCTTGGTTCTTAATTACAAGATTGATTATCCTTTGTGCAGGGTTTTCACCTGGAAGAATAACTAATTCATTTAACTGAAATTGCTTTCTCTTTAATTCAATTAAAATGTTTTTCGATTTTCCAATTATCTTGTATATGAATGTTTCGTATCCTATATAACTAAATCTCAGAGAATCTAATTTAAGTATTCCAGGTATTTTGAAAACACCGTCAATATCTGTTTGACAAGTATGAATATCATTATTTACAAGAATATTAACAAAGGCAAGAGGTTCCTTGGATTGGAAATCTATAACCTTTCCGGTGATAAATGAATTTTGTGAAAAAAGAAATTGTGGCAGGAAACTAATAAATAAAATAAGAAGTGATATTATTTTATTTTGAAAAAAATTATTCATCTATATATTAAAAATGTTGAATAGATAACTACTATTCTTTGTTTTTAGTATCAATATTAATAGTACTGAAGTTTCCTCAAAATTTTTAATCAGGGAATAAAGATAACTGAAAATCATCAAT
>CAINEZ010000177.1 GCA_903847905.1 uncultured Bacteroidota bacterium | reverse complement strand
TAGATGGAGTACTAAATGGATTAAGCAAGTTTATAAGGTACTTGATTTATCAAATTAAACACGTTCCAAAATGCCCGTGTTTACTGGATTTTAATAAAAGTGTACAGTAGTAAAAAAAAATATACTAAACGAACAAGTTCGCCTGTTAAAAAAAAGATTAATTCTGTTTAAGAATAGTTACTTCACATTCTTCACATAATTCACCAAACCTTTTGCCTCAAAAATAGCCATCAGTTTAGAAGGTAATGGCGAAAATTTAAAAACTTTATCGTTGATATGAATTTCACCTTTTGCAAAATCAATGTCAACTTTGTCGCCTTGTTTGTATGCATCCACAGCTTCGGGAACAACCAATATCGGCAAGCCCTGGTTAACAGACGAACGATAAAAAATACGATTTACCGATTTACAGATAACTGCTTTAATTCCGGCAAAAGCAAGCCCTACCGAAGGATGCTCACGCGAACTTCCGCAACCAAAGTTAGCGCCGGCAACAATAATATCACCTGCTTTTACACGTTCGGCAAAACTGTCATCAAATCCCTTGAACAGGTGAGGCATTATTTTTTCAGCTTCGGAACTGTTTACATTATAAGTAAGATTTCCGGCAAACATCTGGTCAGTATTAAGGTTGTTCACATCGGCATAGTTCCATGTTCCGCTATTGAAGCGGTCTTCGCCTTTTTTAATAAACACTGTATTACTCTGTGGAATTTTAAAAGGGAATTTATCGTTAGCCGTTATTCCTCTCGGATCGCTTATGCAGCCATTAATAGCCGACCATGCAACTGTGGCAGGAGAAGCAAGATAAATGTTAGCCTTTTCATTTCCCATTCGTCCCAGGAAATTCCTGTTGGCTGTAGAAATAACATTGTATCCGTCAGCCGGAATACCCTGACCTGTTCCGAGACAGGGACCGCATGAAGGCGTTAATATGTTGGCGCCCGCATTAATAAATTCTTTTATAAGCCCTTCTTCCATTGCTTTCAGGTATATTGCTTGCGAAGCCGGAATTATAAGCAACTGCACGTTTTTTGCAATTTTTCTGCCTTTTAGTATTTTAGCCGCTATACGCAAATCTTCCAGTCGCCCGTTGGTGCATGTACCTATCAGCGCCTGTTGTATTTTAAGTCCCTGAACTTCCAATACAGATTTTACATTATCAACATTATGGGGAGCAGAAACCACAGGGAAAATGTCATGGAGGTTGATAGTAAATTCCTTCACATAAGTTGCATTTTTATCAGCCCATGTGCCTTTTGGTTTTTCGTTTAAAAATTCGAATAGAACTTCATCTGCAGGAAACACAGCATTTTTTGCTCCCATTTCGGAAGCGAGGTTCGCAATGGTCATCCTGTCGGCAATTGACAGGGTTTTCACGCCTTCGCCATGGTATTCAATAGACATATAATCGGCTCCGCTGGAACTCATCATTCCGATGATCCATAAAGCCAGATCTTTTGCATAAACGCCATCCTGTAGTTTTCCGTTCAATGTGATTTTTATTGATTGGGGAACACGGAACCAGGTTTCGCCTTGTTTCCACAATCCAGCAGTTTCTGTTCGGTCAATGCCTGCGGCAAAAGCGTTGAAAGCACCGGCAGTACATGTATGGCTGTCGCTGCCAACAATGATCATATCAGGTTTTGCATAATAAGAAACTATCTGGTGACAGATGCCTTTGCCTACGTCGTGAAATTTTTTGATGCCCTGCTTCTCCACAATGTCGCGGGTTTTCTGGTAGTCATTGGCTAACTTGGCATTAGTTGGGGGTGCATTATGATCGAGAACAATAAGTATCTGATCGGGATCATTAATCTTATCTCCTCCCATTTTGGTGAATGTAGCATTGATGCTTGCAGTGTTATCGTGCGATAAAACGATATTTGGTTTTTTAAAAACAATAGCTCCTGCTTCGGCGCCAAGGATTTTTTCTGCATAAGTTTTTCCCATATATTTATTTTTTATTGGTTTAAAGATAGATTTTACTGAATTTTGATAGGTTTATGAAGCAAATTTATAAAAAAATATTTCACATCAAATAAGAGGAATTTTTATTGCAGAATATTATTTTGATGTGCAATGAAAAATAAACAATAACGTGAATTTCATAAAATCAATTAGTCAGGCAGAGCCATCTCGCCCTTCGATATGGTTAAAATCATTACGTTTATGGCGGGATGCGTCGAAGCCTAAATGAATATTAGTATCTTTATCAAATAAAATATATGTATGTCTATATACTTGAATGTGCTGATTCCTTATATTATACAGGTGTAACAAATGATCCTGAGAGGAGATTGTCAGAACATAATTCAAATAATTTTCCTGAATCTTATACTCATTCTCGTCGCCCATTGAAAATGAAATATTGCGAATATTTTACCGATCCAATTCAAGCAATAGCATGGGAAAAAAAGATCAAAGGATGGAGTCGAAGAAAGAAAAAAGCATTGATTGATAATGATTGGAATTCATTAGTTGAGTTTTCGAAAAAATACAAAATCAAATCATATAAAAGAAAATAATTTTATAATGCTTACATATTCTGCATCATATTGACAAATACTATAAATATTCACTCTTCGACACACCTGCCTGCCGGCAAGGCAGGGACGCCAATTCACAAGCCTACGCAATGTCTGGCTCTGAGTGACATTACGGTTTGCAATTCGTTAAAGAAAAATAATTTGGTTCTTTAATTGCCTTCAAAATTTAGCACATCAAAATAATATTCTGCCTGTTTCCAATCTCAAAATTACAAAATGGACTTACAGATGTTATAAAAAGCATTAATCAATTTTAAGTTTAAAAATATGAACTATTTTTCACTAAGAATAGGTATAACATCACTTTATTAGAATATCTAATACCAAGTTGCGTTTAAATATGAAACTTTGAGGGGGATTATTAATTAGAACTTCTTATTATCTTAAGTCACGACATTAAGTATTTAATATGTACGTGTCAAGTTTCACAAGGTTGTTTATG
>CAINEZ010000176.1 GCA_903847905.1 uncultured Bacteroidota bacterium | reverse complement strand
CACAGAAGAAATCAGCAACTACATCGTCTTCATTTGAACTTGCTTTTATTATTAATTCCAATAATTCTTCTGGTTTTTGCGTTGGGTATCCTAATCTTTCGTTAGATTGGGAATTTATTGTTGGCATAATAATTACATCTGACGCTGGTACAATAGGTTTTTCTCTATATACAATATTTTTAAATTTATCTAAATTCATTTTACCAGCTTTTACAGCTTCTTCTAATTTTTCTTTTTTATAAACAATTAATTGAGAATATTTATCATTATCTGTATGAATTACATTACTATCCCATCCTCTCTCATATTTTTTCTTTTGAGATTCTGACATATCAACTTCAGTAAAATTAAAAACATTATTACTGGACTTTGCATAAAACAGAATGACATCGTGCATGCTTTGAAATTGCTTTTGTGCATTTGTCCATCTTCTATAATGCCAAATGATTTCATTTCTAAAATTCTTTTCACCAAAAATAAAATCACAAATCATTTTTAAATAATGGCTCATAGTTGGGTCACAGTGCAAATAAAAACTTCCTGTATCTTTTAATAATTTGTGCATGTAAATTATGCGGATAGTCATTATTGTAAGGTAGGATACCGAACTTTTTGAATTAGAAATTTTATCGAATGCTTTTAAAAAATCGTAAATATTTTTATTTAATTCCAATATTTCGTTTAAAGTATCAATGTAAGAAACATTGCTCCATGTATCTGCAAATGCTTCTTTCTGAGCTTTTGTGTCGGTTAATTCTACATGTTCAAAAAGAACATTGTAATTTCTTTTAGAATTGAAAGGCGGATCAATATAAATTAAATCAATAAAACCCTGCGGATTCTCTTTGTACAGGCTTTTTAATATTTCTAAATTATCTCCGAAATAAAGTTTATTCATGTTAGTTTTTTTATTTCCCCAAAATTACATTTTTTTATTTCCTAAATTTTATAAATCAAAAAAATGAGATAAATATAATAGTAAGCTGATTTTACCAATAACCACGTATAAAATCAGTGTTGATCATAATCATCAGCGTCATCTGCGTTCTATTTTATTGTTCATAACTCCAACAGCATTTTCAAGATCCGAAGCTGTATCAATTTCAATGCAATAATAACGGGAAATATCTACTGCATAAATATCGTCTTTATTATTTATCAAATCCTGAAAAGCTGCTTCATAAAATATGTTTACTTTATTTTCAACAGTTATTTTACGGTCAATTATTTTGAAAAGTTTAGCCAGCGATTTTTTTTCAAATAGTTCTATACCTATTGATTCGCCTGCTGCTTCGGAAGGTTTTACTTCTTTACTAATTTCAATAATTTTCCCTTCTTCATCAGCTTTAACTTTTATTTCTTCAGCGCCGACATCATGTTTTTTCAAAGCGAGGCAATTTTTAAATCCCGAATTAATTAATTCTGCAATTATCTGCTTATCAAAAATAATATCACTATCAAACAAAAGCATATCATTGCCATGCACCGCATCCTTTGTAAGCCACAATGAATAAATATTATTTGTTGAAGCATATAATTCGTTATAAAAAAATGTAACATTCAATTGAGGGAATTTTTCTTTTACAAATGATTTAATAAGGTTTTCAAGATAACCGGTAACAATAATAATTTCTGAAATATTGTTTGCGAGAAGATTTTCAATGGTTAGTTCAAGGATGTTTTTAGTTCCTACTTTTAACAAGCATTTAGGAGTGTTATCTGTTAAAGGTCTTAATCGCGAAGCAATTCCTGCCGCTAATATTACAGCTTTCATATTTTATTAATAAATAATAGAACGCGGATGACGCTGATTGTTTATGATCAACCTGCATTGTTCACAAAAGATAATATCTTAGCGTTTCTTAGTACCGATAGCAATCGGTATAGCGACTTTGTGGCATTTTGTATTATTTGCCACTAACCTGCCTGCCGGCAAGGCAGGGGCTCAAAGGCACAAAGGTTTCGCAAAGTTTATAATCAAATAAGATTAAAAAATCTATCTTTTACTTTATCAGTGTTCATCATATTTATCTGCGTTATCAGCGTTCTATTGTATTTAAAGTTTTATCAATATTCTTTTGCAATATCCATGCGATTAAAGCTATTCCATTAAATCCTATTACCATTATCCAGCAGAAAATATCAACACGCATAAACAAAGTGCAAATAATCATTGCTGTGATCTGTGATGTGGGACCTAAAATAACCCATAGCCTTATAGCTGTTTTGTTTTTCTGATAATATTCCTGCGGTGTGGTTATAAATAATTTTTCATTTTTTTTCTTTGCAGCAATATTACCTTGAAATTTCATGTATTTAAGGTAAATGCGGATAATAATTTTAGTGAGCCATTTACTATTATTATTTTTTATCGCTTCATATTCTTTTTTATAATCTTCCAAATCTTCTTCAAAAGTATTTTTACGTTCAAGCACATAATCCAGAAACCGGTTACGGTAATAATCAACAAGAATTGAATGTATGATATTGCTCAATCCCGCTACTGCAAGCATTGTCCACCAGAATGCAGGGTTTTCGGAATTAGCAGCAAATCCAATTCCAACTCCTATAAAAACTGCGATAACAGCAATGTAATCGGCTATACCATCAATTATCCTTCCTGTATGTGTTCCGTTTTTTTTAAGCCTTGCAAGCTGTCCGTCGCTGCAATCGAGTACATTAAATAATAAATAGAATATACCTCCTGCCACAAAGCAAGCCTGCGCGCCTTGTGAATAAAAGCATCCGGCAATTATTCCCATTACAATTGCAGCAAATGTAAGATGGTTAGGAGTAATATTCGTCCGGATAATTAATTTCACAAAAATAAAAGCAAGCGGTCTGTATAAAATAAGGTCGAAGATTTCCTCGACTTCTATCATTTTAAGAGATTTTTTGTAATCCGTTATCCAGCTCATTTTACAGGGTTATCGCGAAGAAATGCTTTTATCATTTTCATAAGGTTGCTGTTCTGTTCCTGCGTACCGATTGTTATTCGTATATGGCTGAAAAGCCCGTCTTCCGACATAAATTTAACAATCATGCCGAGATCGGTAAGATATTTATTTAAATTTTCTTTTATTTCTAAAGGTATTTTCACCAGAATAAAATTTGAAAATGATTTGTACGCTTTAAAACCCTTCAATTTGTTGAATTCGGCAAAAAACATTTCCATGTCATCATTCATTTTTTTACACATTCCGTCATAGTATTCTTTTGAATCGAGCGCAGCAATGGCGATTATTTCCGAAAGGCGGTTAAAGCCTAGATAACGCGCGCTGAATAATGAAAACTGTTCATGATTTTTTCCCATTAATGCAAATCCAATCCTGAGACCAGCCAATCCATAATACTTTGAAAATGTACGAATGATAATTACATTGGGAAATTCTTCAATTATCTCTTTAAGGTGAGAATTATCTTTATTATAAAACAAGGTATAAGCTTCGTCAAGAACAACCACTGTGTCTCTCATTTTTCCAAGAACCATTTTTATTTGTTCAATTTCAAGCCGGTTTCCTGTAGGGTTATTCGGCGAACTGATAAGAACAAGTTTTGGTTTATGTTCCTGAAAAATTTTAAGCATGCCATCTATATCATAATAAAACGAATCTTTTCCTTCAACAATAGGGTATTCAACTTTTACGCCTAAAACTTCATCGGCAATTTTTTTGTAATACCACCACGAAAAAGAGGGTATCATTATTTTATCGCCTTTATGAATGTAACAATGTACGACTTGTTTCAGTATATCCTCGCCGCCATATCCAAGTATAATATTTTTTTCATTAATATTAAATTCATGCGCCAGCCTCTCTGATAAACAGCTTTTAATGCCCCTGGTATAATCCCGGGAATATTCGCTCAGTGTTTTGAAATCAGGTTGCTTTAGTGATTCAAAGCAAGCGGGGGAAGGACCATATTGGCTTTCATTCCTGTCAAGGTAAGTGATATTTTTATTTTCTTTAGTCATAATATTTATGGAAATATTTCCAATATAAATTAACAACAGGTTATTTGGTTTTATTTAATTTAGGACGTGGAAGCATACCGTCAAGAAGCCCGTCTCTCCATTTTCTTGGTAATATTTTAGATGCAATTGCTAAAAGTTTAACATCGGAACCGGTTGTTATCAAATACTTTTTGTGTCCTTTGCATTGCTTTAATATTTTATTTGCAGCAGCTTCAACAGGCATCACTTTTCGGGGGGAACTTTGTTTCATCCATTCGGGTTGATTTTTTACTTCGTTCCTGAATTGTGGAGTATCCATATCTCCGGGGCATGCAACATAAACTGCAATATTTTTATATAACAATTCCCTTCTTAATGATTCGCCAAAATTCACAACTCCGGCTTTGGCAGCGCAATAAATAGAATATCCTGCGGCGCCCATTATACCAAACCCTGATGATGTCATAAGCATTTTTGAACCTTCGACAAGCAATGGAGTAAAAAAGTATGCTGTCTGGATGGTTCCCCATAAATCAATATCCAGGTCTTTTTTCAATTCTGGAATACTGGTATAATCACAAAGTAGTTTGGTTGTTACTTCGCCGGCATTTAATATTAAAAAGTCAATTTTACCGTAGTCGGCTTTGAGTTTTTCTGAAGTTTCACGAACCTGATTTTCATTGGTGATATCACAAATTATCCCTTTTGCGACACAATTTTTCTTTGTCAGTTCATCAATAGCATTATTAAGTCTTTGTTTATTCCTTGCCAATAATACAATTTGGTAACCCTGTTTGCCGAGAAGTTCGGCAAGCGCATAACCAAGACCAGAAGATCCTCCTGTAATAACTGCTGTTTTTATCATTTTTAAAAGTTTTTTATTGTTATGATTATTAAAAAATATTTTAATGAGGGGTTAAATTTACAATTATTTCAGATTCATAGAAGCAATGATTCCTTTCACTTTTTCATTTAATGTATTATTTTCTTTTTCAAATAAAGATAAGTTCTTTAATTTAGTTTTTACACCAAAATAGAATTTGATTTTAGGCTCGGTACCGGAAGGACGAACAGTTATCTTACTCCCATCGGTAAGGAAAAATTGAAGCACATCCGACTTAGGCAAATTTATTGGTTTCTCAGTTTTATTAATAAAATCTTTTTCTTTTTGTAATTGATAATCTTTTATCATTACCACATCCTGCCCGTTAATTTTTGCGGGAGGGTTATTCCTGTAATCAACCATCATATGAATGATTTCATCAGCGCCTTCTTTACCCTTCTTAGTGAGCGAAAGTAATGTTTCTTTGTAAAACCCGAATTGAATGTATATATCAATTAACAATTGATATAAAGATTTTCCTTTAGATGCAGCCCATGCAGCAGCTTCGGCAATCAAACTACAGGAAATTACTGCATCTTTGTCTCTCACAAAATCCCCTACAAGGTAACCGTAACTTTCTTCCCCGCCCCCGATAAACTTTTTCCTGCCTGCCGGCAGGCAAGGCTTTCCTTCATTTTGCTTTAAAATTTGCGCAATGTATTTAAAACCTGTCAGCACATCAATACTCTCTACTTTAAAAAAAATTGCAATGTCCTTAAGGAGTTCGGATGTAACAATAGTTTTTACAATGTATTCATTACCTGTAAGCAAATTCTTTTCTTTCCATGCATTCAATAAATAAAATATAAGGAGCGATGCGGTTTGATTACCGTTTAATAATATAAATTCACCTTTATTATCTTTTACTGCCACGCCTACCCTATCTGCATCTGGATCGGTAGCAAGGACAAGGTCGGCATTTGTTTTTTTTGCTTTTGATAAAGCAAGCTCAAGCGCGGCGGGTTCTTCAGGGTTTGGTGATTTTACAGTAGGAAAATCACCATCAATAATATTTTGTTCTTCAACAGGGATAATATTTGTAAAACCAAATTCTTTTAACGCTCTTGGAACTAAATTCACGCCACTACCATGAATAGGAGTGTAAACAATTTTCAAATTTTTATAATCTTTTATTATATCCGGATTCAGTGAAAGTCCTTTAACACAAGTAATGTATGCCTTGTCAATTTCTTCGCCGATGAATTTAATATTTTTTTCAACAGCAATCATCTTCACATCAGCAATACTTTTTATTTTCTGTACTTCTGCAATTACATTTTTATCATGAGGATTTACAAGCTGACCGCCATCATCCCAATAAACCTTATAACCATTATATTCCTTGGGATTGTGTGAAGCTGTTATCACAATACCGCCCTGGCAGCGCAAATACCTTACCGTAAAAGATAATACAGGCGTCGGCCTGAGTTCACTGAAAAGAAAAACTTTTATTCCATTAGCAGAAAGGACATCTGCGCTTATCTGTGCAAATTCTTTGCTGTTATTTCTTGAATCATATGCAATAGCGACTTTCACAGGCTTTTCTGCAGGAAACATTTTGAGTAAATAATTTGCAAGTCCCTGTGTTGCCATTGCCACAGTGTATTTATTCATACGGTTTGTACCTACACCCATAATACCACGAAGTCCTCCAGTGCCAAATTCGAGATCGCGGTAAAAAGCGTCAGCTAACTCTTTAGGGTCGTTATCAATAAAATACTGAACTTGCTTTTTTGTGTTTTTATCAAAATTATTGGTAAGCCAACTCTTGGCTTTTTCAAGAATGGTGCTATCAATTTCAGCCATATAAATATTATTTTTTTAACTTCTGCTTACCCTGTTCATTAAGCTTTTTGATACACTCTTTAAGGCTGTCTTTCCAATAAGGTATAGTAATATTAAATTGCTTTTTGATTTTAGTTTTACTAAGAACGCTGAACAAGGGCCTTGCAGCAACAACAGGATAATCTTTAGTTTCAACAGGATTTATAGAACATTTTATTCCTGCAATTTCAATAATTTCTTTTGCAAAATCGTACCAACTTGCCACACCTTCATTTGAAAAATTAAAAATCTGAAACTTTTCTATCGAATTATATTGTGGTAAAATGTCAAGTATAGTTTTTGCCATATCCCTTGCATAAGTAGGATTACCTATCTGATCGCTTACCACATTCAAAAAACCTTTTTCTTTTCCTGCTTTTAAAATGGTTTTAACGAAATTATTTCCATAAGATGAATATAGCCATGATGTCCTGAAAACAATGGCTTTTCGTGAATTGAAAATAACCTCAACTTCACCATCAAGTTTTGTCTTTCCATATACGGACTTCGGATTTGTAAGGTCGCTTTCGAGGTAAGGTTTGCAATTTCCGCCGTCGAAAACATAATCCGTGGAAATATGAACGAATAGGGCATTCTGTTGGGATGCATATTCTGCAAGATATTTTACGGCGGTAGTATTTATAAGGGCAGCTTGGTTTATTTCCGATTCAGCTTTATCAACCGCAGTATAGCCTGCGCAATTTATAATACAATCGAATTTATTTTTAAAAAAAAATTTCCCGAGAGTATTATAATCGGTAATGTCTAATTCTTCAATATCAGTAAAAAGGAAATTAATATTTTTGTATAAAGGCGAGAGTTCTTTTATTTCACTGCCCAATTGACCTTTAGCGCCGGTAATAAGGATGTTCATCGTTAAACTATTTTTTTAAAATATTCTATTGTCTTTATTAATCCTTCTTCAATTTCAATTTTTGGTGTCCATCCGAGTTCTTTTTTTGCAAGGGAAATATCCGGTTGTCTCTGCAAGGGGTCATCCTCAGGTAATGGACAAGCTACTATTTTCGATTTTGATTTTGTTAACCTGATAACCATTTCAGCTAATTCACGAATAGTAAACTCATTCGGATTTCCTGCATTAACAGGTCCTGTAAACTTATCATCTGATTTCATCATCCGAATCATAACATCAATAAGGTCGTCAACATAACAAAAACTTCTTGTCTGGCTCCCATCTCCGTAGATAGTAATATCTTTCCCTTTTAAAGCCTGAACAATAAAATTTGAAACTACCCTGCCATCATTCGGATGCATACGGGGACCATAAGTATTAAATATCCTGAGAATTTTTATCTTGATATTATTTTGCCTTTGATAATTTACAAACAAAGCTTCTGCACAGCGTTTGCCTTCGTCATAACATGCCCTGATACCAATGGGATTCACATTACCCCAGTAATCCTCTGTCTGAGGGTGAATCACAGGGTCTCCGTAAACTTCGCTTGTTGAAGCTTGTAATATTTTCGCCCTGATACGCCTTGCAAGCCCAAGCATATTAATAGCGCCCATCACGGATGTCTTGATAGTCTTAATAGGATTATATTGATAGTGAATAGGAGAAGCAGGACATGCAAGATTATATATTTCATCCACCTCAATAAAAAAGGGCATAGTAACATCATGACGAATAATCTCGAAGAAGGGATTATCCAACAGATGGACAACATTTTGTTTTTGCCCTGTAAAATAATTATCAAGACAAATCACTTCATTCCCTTCTTTCAGCAGTCTTTCGCAAAGGTGAGAACCGAGAAAACCTGCGCCGCCGGTTACCAGAATTTTTTTCTTCATTAATAAAAATTTAACATTTTATTCCAATACAAAAATAATCGAATCCTTCTTCTTTCATTTCTTTCTTATTATAAATATTACGCCCGTCGAATATTACAGGCTTTTTCATAAGTTTTTTCATCAGGGCGTAGTCAGGCAAGCGGAATTCAGTCCATTCAGTAATTACCAGAAGACAATCTGAATCTTTCAAGGCATCGTATGGATCTTTTGCATATTCGATAGTGTTTCCTACCCTTCGCTGTGATTCCTCCATAGCAACGGGATCATAAGCTTTTACTTTGCATCCTGATTCAATAAGTTTTTTTATGATAACCAGCGAAGGCGCTTCACGCATGTCATCTGTCTGTGGCTTAAAAGACAGTCCCCATAGCGCAATTACTTTTCCTTTCAGATTATCGTTAAAATATTTTTTAACTTTATTGAACAAAACAGATTTCTGGTCATTGTTAACATCTTCCACCGCCTTCAAAACTCTCATATCATATCCGTTTTCAGAAGCCGATTTGATAAGGGCTTTAACGTCTTTCGGAAAACAAGATCCGCCATATCCTATACCGGGATAAATAAATTTTGTTCCAATGCGGGAGTCGCTGCCGATACCTTTGCGCACCATGTTAATATCCGCTCCCACAATTTCACAAAGGTTTGCAACATCATTCATAAAGCTGATCTTTGTAGCAAGCATTGAATTGGCTGCATATTTTGTCATTTCTGCGGAAGGTATATCCATAAAAATTAAAGGATGACCGTTCATTACAAAAGGTTTGTAGAGATGGCTCATAACCTCTTCGCCTTTGGCAGATTCAACACCAATAACAATACGGTCAGGTTTCATGAAATCATCAATAGCAGCGCCTTCTTTGAGAAATTCGGGATTTGAAGCAACATCAAATTCAATTTTGCTGCCACGTTTGTCAAGTTCAGCCTGAACAGCGCTTCTTACCTTTTGTGCTGTACCTACAGGAACAGTGCTTTTTGTAACCACCATTAAATATTTATTCATATTTCGTCCTACTTCAGCAGCAACAGAAAGTACATACTGCAAATCGGCGCTGCCGTCTTCATCAGGAGGTGTTCCTACAGCTATAAAAACTACATCAGCGTTATTTACACAACTTGAAATATCGGTCGAAAAACGCAATCTTCCTTTTACAACATTCTTTTCGATCATTTCATCCAGACCCGGTTCATATATCGGGCTGATACCTTTCTTAAGGTTTTCTATCTTCACTTTATCAATATCCATACAGGTTACGTTTACACCAACATCGGCAAAACATGTCCCTGTAACTAAGCCAACATAACCTGTTCCAACAATAATAACTTGCATAATCTTTTATTTAATAGTCAGTAAATATTCTTTACAAAACAAAAATAGAAAATTTTCGATAAATAGCTAAAGAGAAAAGTGTTTTTCGAAAATTTACAAAACGGGTTCAACTTTCATATTATTTTTTTTACATAATCTGCAAGATAAATGCTAATAAACGAATTCTTAGCAAGGGATAAGTATTTCATACGTTTCAAAGCTGACAGGTAATGCTTATATAAAAATCATTTGGTTTATGCAATAATTGTAAATGCTGTTTTTGATTTATAGATATAATATTTTTTTAATTTTGTAGAAAACAGTTATTATAATTTATAAAAGAAAAAATATGGCACAGTTTACTAAAAAGTTTTTCGATACTATCGGAAACTGGGAAGCAGGTTTTCAAAATGATCCTAATGATAAAGGTAATTACGATTCAAAAGGAAGATTAATAGGTACAAACAGGGGTTGTGCAGCACAAACAATTGAAACCTGGTATAAAAAAACAAAAGGAAAAGATTTATCTGTTGTTCCTGTAAAAGATTTTGTTACTATAATGAAGGCTCTTACTTATGATGATGCCTTTAATATTGGTAAAGCATTATTCTGGGATGCAATAAACTGCGACCTGTTCAAAAATCAATCAATTGCCGAATTCATTTTTGACTGGTATTGGGCATCCTTTGCCTATGGAACAAAGTGGCTACAAGGAGTACTGGAAACCATGTTTAACATGCCGGTAAAAGTGGATTTCTTTTTAACACCAGATGAAGTTAGTCTTATCAATAATTATCCGGATCAGAAGATGGTTTTCTACGTTATAAAAGATGAAAGACTCAAGTATGTAGAATATCTGGTTACATCCGATTCGTCTAATAGAAAATATGAATTAGGTTGGTTACGCCGAATTATTTCATATTCATTTGAGGATTGAAATAAAAGTTTTCTTTTGAAATTATATGAAGCGTTATGGGACTCGCCAAACCCTATGCTTTTCGAATAATTACTCATTCTAATTTATTATCTCTTTTCTCAGAGTATTCCAATAACTTTTGCCGTATGAAACAAAAATTTCTTCACCAACTATTATATTCCTTGAAGCTTTTATAAAAACATCACCTTTTATTATCTCATACTTTGAATTGTTTCTCAATCCTGATATACGACACAAACCTGCTGCATCATTAGCATACCGCCCTTTTGCCCAGATTGTATATTGAGCATCAATACATCTTTTTTTACTGATATATAAATAATAACAACCATAGCCTTCCTGAGCCAGATTACGCCTTTCACATTCTTTCCATGTTATTTTTTCTCCATCATATTGAACTATGATTTCGCCTCGTTTAAAATCCTTTTCTGCCCATAAACCCTGTCCAGCAGAAGGTAATTGCGATTTTTTTATACTTAACATAATTATTCTTTTAAGCTATGCGAAATTAATAGTATAGTTTTACTATAAGGCAAAATGAGTGATAATTATTTTTTTTATATTTAATCGTTAATAAACCTTAATCAAATATAAGCCGTTATTTTAAATATTAACAGAACTTAGTAAAATCAATATAAAATAAAATGTTTACCCCTTCAATTAAAAACCCCCGAAACTTTAGTTTTTTCGGGGGTTTTGACGTTATAGGCGTGATCTGGCTGGGATCACGATGCCCGCTTCGCTTCGCACCTCATTTTATTGAAATGCTTGTTAATAAAGACTTTTGCTTTTTTCTGCTTTTGGAAATTTACCCCTTTGTTCATAAATAAATGTAAATTGTTTAACCTATTGTTTTACCTATTTCAGCATTTTGCTTATCTTTGCAGAAAACCAACGCAGATGGCAACTACAAAGATAATTTTATTACATCATAAAGCAAGAAAAAATGGTGAAATTCCTGTTTATATCCGTTTAATAAAAAACAGGCAGACAAAATACTATTCTTTACAAATAAATGTGCTTCCGAAGTATTGGGATGAAGACGCCCAGAAAGTAAAGCCTAATCATCCGAATTCAATACGCATGAATAAGTACATCGCAGAAAAAACAAGGATTGCACTTGATGGCCTGTTAGACAAAGAAACAGATGATCCTTCATCAACTGTTAATGAAATCAAAGAAGCATTGCAGGGTAAAGCGCCTGTTGAATTTTTCGCTTATGCCGGAAAATTTAATAAGCTATACGAGAATAAAGGCAAAATCGGGACTTATAAAAGGTTTGAGGCTGTTGTTTCAAAGTTGAAAGCATACGTTAACGGGAAAGAGCTTACAATAAAAATGATTGACACTGCCTTTCTGAAAAAGTACGAGGATCATTTACGCACTTTCTATAAAAATACAAATAATACCGTTATTGCTAATTTCAGAGCCATCAGGCGCATTTTAAATGAAGCGGTGGAGGATAAACACCTTGAATTCGCAAAGAACCCTTTCCTTACCTATAAATTAACCTGGAAGAATACAGAAAAAGTTTTTCTCACTGAAGAAGAAATTGCAGCTATCGAAGATCTTCCTCTAGATAAAGAATCCATGAAGTACCATCACCGCAATATGTATATCCTTGCATGCTATGCCGGAGGTATCCGTATTTCTGATTTGATTACTCTTAAATGGAGCAATTTTGATAATACCCACCTTTTATTGAATACTCAAAAAACCGGTTCCGTAATTTCAATAAAGCTTCCTGAAAAAGCAATATCAATTATTAAAAGCTATCACAGCAAGGATTCTAAAAAGGAATCATTTATTTTCCCTTTCCTTGATAAATATGCTGATATTTCAACTCCAACAAAATTACATACAGCAATTTCTTCCATCACTGCTTATACTAACACTGATCTGAAAGACCTTGCCAATGATGCCGGTATCGAAAAGCATGTTCATTTCCACACTTCCCGGCATACATGGGCTACGCGTGCGCTTCGTAAAGGTATGCGCATTGAATATGTTTCAAAGCTGATGGGCCATGCTTCAATTAAAACCACTCAGGTTTACGCAAAAATTGTCAATGCTGATTTGGATAAGGCGATGGAGGTGTTTGATAATAAACCTGTCCCCCCTATAAAACCTGAGAGTAAGGTCGAAAAATCCAAATGATTTATTCTTTATTTCCCTATCCTAACATTTGACATTTTTTAAAAAAAATGTCAAATGTTTGAAATCAGGTTTATGCTGAAATCGTAAATGCTGATAAGGATAAGGTGTTGGATGTTTTTGATTAAATTCTTTATTAGCCATTAATTACTTCATTAACTCACAAACATTAAACCAGTAGAAGAAAGCTTCTGGATGCGTTTTTTTAAGTTTATTAAGTTTTGTATTGAAAGGTTGCTCTATAACCATATTTCTGATTTGTTCAGCATCTATATATTTATCAATACTATTTCTTTCTTTTTTTATTAATTGTGAAAGATAAGCTGCTTTTGCTGCATCATTGATGGCTCTTTCTATGTGATATGGTTCAGAGAATATATAAGAACGGACTTTTGTAATCCCTTCCAATAATGCTGCATAATCTCCTTTTCCATCCTGTCCGCGTGTTGTTATGCATAATGCTGTTTGGTAAATATCTTCGAGTACTTCAAATGGTGTTATATTCAGTTCCCTGTATTTTGCCTCTGTTTCGGCAAATTGATGAAATGTGCTTTTTATTGTTTCCATATCATTAACCAAATCAAACAGGGTTCCGATATCATACAGTTGTTTGCATATTTCCATAGACATGCTGTTATCACCTTTTTTATAAGGTACTCCTGTAGTATTTGGGGCAAATGCTGTAAGTTTATCACCGAGCATATCTTCAAAACAGGGTACGTTTACTTCCGCAGCATCCCCACTTGTCATAACGAAAGAGTTTTCAATCTTAACTTTCCGGATATGCCTGTATTTTGGTATTTCAAACAAAATATCCAGCAAAATATAATCCATATCCTGGGCTGTCCTAAATGCCGGCTTGTAATAAAACTTATGATGTGCTTTGTTAATACCTGTTCTTTGTTTTCTGTGATGCCCTTCGGTGTTAATGAAACCCTTATCAATTGATATTTTTTCAAATATTTCAGATAAATCAGTATGCACGGTTAAGACAATATCAATATCTATCGAAAGTCTTTTTGTGCTTCCGGTAAGGAGCATCAAAGCTGTTCCACCTTTAAAAACAAACTCCAATCCGGATTCACTCAGCCCTTCAAGCAATGTAAAAGCCCTGCACACTTTCTCGATAAGTGTTTTATCTGCATTTCTGTTTTTGGCAGATACTTCTTTTATCCAGTCAATATGGAATGTTTCTTTACTTATCATAAATCAAATTATCGGCAGCAAACATTACTTTGCTGCCAGATTATTGGATATTAAAAATTTCTTTATTTCCTCTTTCTTTCTCTTGCGTGTAGCGTATCGCAATAGTCTGCCTGGATTAACGGAATACATCTCATACGCATTTTTAAAAATATAGCTCATTTCCATACCGCGAAGTGTTGAGAACTCCTCTTCAAAAAATACATCAACAAGTACCTTTTCTATTGCCGGAGCCATTATTCCTTCAATCTCATAAACAGGGGACTCTGATACAAGCGTTTTTATAACAATAGGATTTTTTGCCGGTATTACATACTTTTCCATTACTTCCATGTCAGGCATTAAAAAAACATTTTTGAATTTATCCTGCAGGCTGTGAAAAACAGCTTCCATTCCATCTCTTTCAACATCAACAATAGTGAGTTTTAATGATGGCAAATGCTGTGAAAGTCCACGTATTTGTTCAGTATCCCAAAGACAGTATTTTAGAAAAGGAAATGTTTTTTTCAGTTGCTTGTTTATTTTCTTAATTATTGGCGAAAGTTCAGGTTTAAAAATACCCAAATTTCCTACCCTGAACTGTCCTTTTCCTATTCTTGCAATTATTCCTTTTTTTATAAGATAATATACCCTCCAGTTTAAAGTATTCCTGTTAACAGCGACTTCTTTCTGTTTATAAAACTTTAACAGATCTTGTGTGCTGAATACTTTTTCCTTTTTAAAGAAAGAAATCAATTGCTCTATGTCTGTTTTTTTTCCGATTGTGTTTGTTTTATACTGCAAAAATAATCAAATTATCGGCAGCAAATGCAGAAAAGTGCCGATAATTTGATTTAAACAATTTGCTTTATTATTTCTTCCATCACTGCTTATACTAACACTGATCTGAAAGATCTGGCAAAAACTGCCAAAATAGAAAAGCACGTTCATTTCCACACTTCACGCCATACATGGGCAACCCGTGCACTTCGTAAAGGAATGAGAATAGAGTATGTTTCAAAGCTGATGGGTCATGCTTCAATTAAAACCACTCAGGTTTACGCAAAAATTGTAAATGCTGATCTGGATAAGGCGATGGAGGTGTTTGATTAATAACCCTTTTGTAAAAGTTCTTTCTTGAATTTTCTAAAATTTATTTTTTTCGGCAGTTTTACACAGTATCGTTACAGGTAGTCAGCGGTTTTTATCGGTTTGTTCGCTGTTTCGACCAAATTATACCGCGCCTCGAAAAAGCTTGTTCGCTGCTAAGTTTGACTATTGTCGCGTTATTGAAAGGTTTTTTCAAAGCTTGTTCGGAGCTTCGTCCGGTTTTTACCGCACCTCGAAAAAGCTTGTTCGCAGCTAAGTTCGGCTATTGTCGCGTTATCGAAAGGCTTTTTCAAAGCTTGTTCGCAGCTAAGTTCGGCTATTGTCGCGTTATCGAAAGGCTTTTTCAAAGCTTGTTCGTGGTTTCGTCCGGTTTTTCCCGCGCCTTAAAAAAGCTTGTTCGCAGCATAGTTTAGCTATTGTCTCAGTGGTGAAAGATTTTTTCGCAACTTGTTCGCTGTCTGGAATAGAAATGAGAATTAAGTATGTCTCTAAATTGATGGGCCATACTTCAATTAAAACGACTCAGGTTTATGCAAAAATTGTGAATGCGGATCTGGCTAAAGCAATGGAAGTGTTTGATTAATTAGTATCTGCCTTTAAGACTTTTTTTAAAAAAAACACGGTGTCGCTATAGTTAGTATCGGAAATTATTTATACATTTGAAAGTAATTTATACAGATTCTTATCAGATTTGCAAAAGATGATTAGAACCTATAATGCCGATAGAAAATGGTTTATCCCGAAGTTTCGGATTGCAAACCAGTTCCGTATCGGTATCAAACAATATATAAACAAATGATTTTATTATCATTTCTGCATTTTTTCTGTATCCTTGCATATATAAGTTTGGCGGTTTTTGTGTTTTATAAAACCCCAAAATCCATACTTAACAGGTCTTGTGCTGTTTTAATGGCTTGTTTTGCAATATGGAATTTTGCTGATATTTTTCCTGCCGGTTATGATCTTTCAAAGGATACTGCAAAACTATTTCAGAATATTTCTTCCATAGGGTGGATTGGTTTCCCAATCGCTCTTTGTTATTTTTCTCTTGCTTTTGCTAAAAAGGAGGATATCTTAAGGAAGAATTTTATTAGAGTTATTACTCTGATTATTCCACTGTTTTTCATTTACAAACAATGGACAAATTGTCTGGCGATAAATCATGTACAACAGTATTATGGCTGGGTAAATAATTGGTCTGATACAATCTGGCCTTATCTTTTTTATGCTTATTATATTTCATTTACGATTCTGGCAATCTATTTTATATACCGGTATTGGAGAAAAACAGAGAAATTATTTGAAAAAAAGCAGGCAAAAATAATTGTGGCTTCTGTTTGTATTGGCTTAGTGGGTGGGACAATATTTGATGTGGTGATTCCAAAACTGAATGTTCAGGAAATTCCATCATTGGCAAATGTGTTCCTGCTGATCTTTACAGTGGCTGTGGTTTATGCCATAATTAAATATAAGTTTTTATCTATCTCTCCTGCTGTTGCTGCTGAGAATATTATCTCTTCTATTGAGGAATTTTTACTTCTTTTAGATCAGGATGGATTTATACTTACCGTAAATAAAGCAACCTTAGATTCATTAAAATATAAGCAAAAAGAATTAGAAGGAAAATCCGTTGGGATGCTTTTCAGTAAAGGTAGTCTTAAAAGGGATCTGTTAGAAAAAATAACAAAGGGGGAAATCGTAAAAAATTATGAAACTGATTTTCTGGCGAAAAATGGAAAAGAAATTCCGATACTTTTTTCATCCTCCCCGTTGAAAAATGAGGAAGGGAATATATCCGGGATTATTTTTATAGCACGGGACATCACTGAACGCAAACAGGCTGAGGAAAAGGAAAAACGACATCTTGCAAATATTGCCCTGCTTTCCCAGGCAGCCGTAAAATATGTTACTATATCGCCAGGCGAGAATATTTATGATTATATACGGGATGTATTAAAAAATTTAACCGGAGCAAAATATGTGATCATCAATTCATACAATAAAACATCGAACACATTAACCAGTGAATCGTTTTATGCAGATAAAACAATTAACAACCAAATCACGAAATTGCTGGGGAAAAAGGTCGAAGGATATACTATGGAACCCGATGATCGTATCTTTAAAGAATTATTACGTAAAGAAAAGCTACAAGTTCCCGGTGGATTATTTGAATTATCAGGTGAAAAAATTCCGCGGGCAATTTGTCACTCGATAGAACTATTGCTGGATGTTGAAAATGTTTATGCTATGGGGCTTTCCGTCGGTGATGAGTTATATGGAAGTGCTGTTTTGCTCCTGCGAAGAGGGGAGGTGCTCGAAAATGCAGACATTATCGATACTTTTATAAATCAAACTTCCATAGTCCTACAACGCAAGCAGGCAGAAGAGGCGCTGAAAAAGAGCGAGAAGCGCTTCAGGAAGCTCGGGGAGTTGTTGCCTGAAACCGTTTACGAAATGGATGCACATGGCGTGCTGACCTTCGTAAACAAGAACGCCTTCGATGACTTCGGTTACACTCAGGAGGACTTCGCTGTTGGTTTGAATGTTTTGGACATGATTATTCCCGATGATCGTGGCCGTGCATCGGAAAATATACAGAAAATCATAAAGGGCGAAAATATTGGCTCGAACGAATTCACTATGCAGAGAAAGGATGGGAGTACCTTCCCTGCCACGATCCATTCGACGGTTATTATTCATGATGGCAAGGTCGCCGGTTTGCGGGGAATAATCGTTAACATCACCGAGCGTAAGCAGGTTGAGAAAATGGTACAGGACATCATTGAAAAAAATCCGATGTCAATTCAAATTGTAGATAAAGAAGGTTTCACACTTAAAGTAAATTCTGCGCACACCTTGCTTTTTGGCGGAGTTCCCCCTCCTGACTTTTCATTTTTTAATGATTCGCAGTTAATACAACAAGGATTTAAAGAGTTAATTGAACGTATTAAAAACGGAGAAGTTGTTCGCTTTCCTGATGTGCGTTACAATCCCCACGATTCAGTCTCCGAATTCCCTGATACCCCTGTTTGGGTACGGACGGTTGTATTCCCTTTATTTGATAGCAATGGAAAACCGGAACGATTTGTTTTTATGCATGAGAACATCACCGACCGCAAGCAGGAGGAAGAAACCCTTCGGAGAAAAGATGAACATTACAAAGCAATAATTGAAAATATCTTTAAGTTTATTCCTGAAGGGGTTCTCGTGTTTACGGAATCAATGAGTCTCCTGAAGCAGAACAAGGCGTTTGGTGATATTATCCGAAAATACGCACCGGTACTGGGATATACAGAAGAAGAACTTGCTCAAAAAATAATTGAGCAGTTGAGTAGCAAAATTCTAAACGGAAAAAAAACAGAAATACGTATTTCCATAAAGTCTCAATGAAAAGGAAAATATCTCCTTTGCATGGATCAGCAATAGCAAAAATAACATTATCGAAAATTCTTAAAATGTCAATGAATCAATACCTAAGTTTTGTAGAAAGAAAAATTAATGGCTTCGAAAATTACAAAGAAAAACGAGTTTCTTTTTTTGCTAAGGTTGTTCCGGCAAATGAAAACATAAGTAGTGCTTGCACGGAAACTCAGTGTCTGTCCATAAAGTCAGTGTTTGGATCAGAATGTTCGAATTCGAGGCTTTCGAAGTCAAAAAAAGCGGAGTTTACTGGGGTAATCGAGCCTGCCTACCCTGCCTTGCCGGCAGGCAGGCGGACAGGCAGACATTTTTTTGACGAGTGTAACCCTGCCCGACTGCGTCATTCAGGCGGGGAAGAAGTCGGACATTATGGACAAACACTAAGTATTCCCGAAAACCCCGGTCATATATTCAAAATTGAAATAGCCGATGAAAGATTAATAAAGCAATATCCCTTAAACGGACAGAATAAAGAAGTTGTGGTGAAAATGATTAATACGAGAAATAAACTCTCAGAACATATAGTCCGCGGAATTATTGAATTTCAGAAAAAGTTTTGGGAGGCAGGGGATGTATCGTATATCAAACCTTTGACGTTGAGAAAATTCATTTTACTTTATCCGCATCCTAATCTTGATGAATCAAGACTTTCAAGGCTTGGTTCCGTTTTGTTACTTCAGATGCAAAGCGGAAAAACTATCATTTTGAAAAATCTTTTTATTTCAAAAAGAAGATTTTATGCTAATGTTATTAAGAATTTTATTGATGAATCCGACAAAGCGCTAACCGATAAGGATATTCAAACTATTCTGAAAAAGCAATACGACATCCACATTTCAGTGCGAACAATCTGTGAATGTCGAAAACTACTTTCCATACCCAACTTCAGAGAACGAAGTGATTGCTACTATCCAAATGGGATTTCATTCAGCAATCCCATCGTATTAATTTTAAAAACCATTAATCGAATCCCTACTGAACAGGGCGTTTACGAACTGTGTCTTTCAACGAAGATACCTTACCCGAAATGCAGCAGTCGTGTTATTTACATAGGTTCTTCTAAAAATCTACGCCGACGCATTGCAAATTATAACGGAAAAGTGTTAAAGAATAAATGTATAGCGGAATTCATTCATAATGATAATGTGAGCATACGGTATCACGTTACTGCCGACTATATTGAATTAGAAAAAAAGCTGTTGAAAAATTTCAAAAAAAATTATGGTCAACTACCTGAAGGAAACAAAATCGGAGCGAAATTATGAAAGATGAAATTATTCAAAGTGATGAGCTTATTCTTCAGTTTGATGTAGCAAGAATGTTTCTTGCAGAAGAAGAAGAAGAAGAAGCTTGCTTAGTTGTGTCTTTATCTGATATAACCAAACGCAAACAGGCAGAACAAGCTCTGAAAGAAAGCGAAGAGAAGTATCACTTGCTTATCGAAAATCAGGGTGAAGGAATGGGCGTTGTTGATTTGGATGAATGTTTTGTTTTCGTAAATCCTGCAGCCGAGCGGATTTTTGGTGTGCCCCCCGGAAGTTTAAAAGGGCGTAATTTGAAAGATTTTGTGAGCGCTGAACAGATTCCAGTGATATTGCAGGAAACGGAGAAGCGGTCGCGAGCGGAAAAGTCTACTTATGAAATCGATATTATTATTCCAAATGGTGAACGGCATTGCTTATTGGTAACGGCAACACCGCAGTTTAACAACAAGGGAATACTTATCGGAACTTATGGCATTTTCAGGGACATCACCGAGCGCAAGCAGACGGAGGAGGCTCTTCTGGTAAAGAATTGGGCTGTTGAATCAACATTTAATGCAATTGCAATCTTTGGGCTTGAAGGAAATCTGAGCTATGTGAATTCCGCATTTCTCTCGTTGTGGGGATATGACTCACAGTCAGAAATACTTGGAAAATCAATAACGGAATTCTGGCTGATGGGAGAAAAGGCTGCGGAAATAATAAAGGTCTTGCACGCACGCTGGAACTGGAATGGGGAATTGGTTGGGCAAGGAAAGAATGGGAATCTCTTCGATATCCGGATAGTAGCAAGCATGGTATTTAATTCAAATGGCCAGCCAATTTGCATGCAGGCATCTTTTGAAGATATTACCAAGCGCAAGCAGGCAGAAGAAGCATTGCGTAAAAGCGAACAACACTACCGTTTGTTATACGAACAAGCAGTATTTGGATATTATTCGCTCAGTATAGATGGAACCATCCTTGATGTAAATCATGCCGCACTAGATACATTAGCATATTCAGACAAAGAAAAAGTTGTCGGGAGAAATTTTGTAGATTTTATTACTCCTGAATATAAGAATATGTTCAGGGAAATTTTTCTGAAATTCATTAAACAGAGCTATATTAACGATATACAATTTGATGTACTGCGCGGGGACGGAAAAATAATGCATGCATACTTCGAAGGAAGAATTTCTTATGATAAGCATGGCCATTTTCTGCAATCCCATTGCATCGTGAGCAATATCAAGAATAAGGATAAGGATAAAGACTATTATAGTGAGAGTATTGCCTTATTGACGGAATCAGCCATGAAGTATGTTGAGATCGCACATGAAGAAAATATCTATGATTATATCTCAGAAATCTTCAGAAAACTAACGGGAGCAAAATATATTCTGATCAATTCCTTTGACAAAGGAGTAACCGAACTTACGGTTGAATCATTTTTTGCTGAAAACACAATCATCGATAAAATACAAAAAGTATTAGGCAGAAGCATAGTTGGAATGAAAGTGAAACCAAAAGATGATATCACTTTTGCCCGTCAGCATAAAGACTTATGCAGTAAAGAGATAATTCAGGTTCACGGAGGGTTATATGAGCTCTCCGCAGAATCTATTCCTCGTTCCGTTTGCCTGGCTGTTGAAAAGATGCTTAACATGGGAAGTGTCCATTTGATGGGTTTTTCTATAAACAATGAATTGTATGGATCGGTTTCATTTATATTGCAAAAAGGCGAAGAGCTTAAAAATGAAAATGTCGTTCAGGCATTCATAAACCAAACCTCTGCGGTATTGCAGCGCAGGTTTTTTGAAAAAATAATACGCGAAAGCGATGAACGGTATAAACAAATCACTGAAACTGTCGGAGAATGGATATGGGAAACAGATGCTCAAGGCTTATATACGTATTCAAATCCTGTTGTAGCAGATATCATGGGATACACGCCGGCAGAAATCATTGGCATAAAACACTTCTATGATCTTTTTGAATCAAAGATTATAATTGAATTGAAGAAAAAAATCTTTGCCCAATTATCTGATAAAAAAGTTTTAAGAAATTTGGTTATTGAATATATAGATAAGACAGGCCATAGTGTTTTCATGCAAGTGAATTGTTTGCCGATATTGGATAAGAAAGGGATTCTTTTAGGAATCAGAGGCGCAAATAATGACATCTCTTCGCTTATAAATACAGAAAATGCATTAAAAGAAACGCATACATTATTGAATGCGCTACCGGAAGGTATAGTTATGTTGGATCTGAATGGCCGTATTACAGAAGTATCAAATATTACTCTTGAAATTATGGGGGATGAAGACAAAGCTAATTTTATAGGAAAGCATTTTTTACGCTTCATCCCTCCTGAAGAAATTAAAAAAGTGAAAGAGATGCAAAAAAGGACAGTGTCCGAAGGCTTGGTTCAAAATATAGAGGTCCGACTGACTAAAAAAAATAAATCACGATTTATTAGCGAAATCAGTTCCACTCTAATTCAGGAAAGCGGTGGTAAACCAAAAGCATTTATGGCCATAATCAGGGATATCTCTCAACGAAAACAAATGGAAAGGAAGCTGATTCATACTGAACGCATGGCGGGCTTGGGGGAAATGGCTACCGGTATTGCACATGAAATCAATCAACCGTTAAATACCATTTCTTTGAGTCTTGAAAATATTTTCCTTGAAATTAAAACAAAAAAAACTATTGACGAAAAGTACCTTCAGGACAAATCTGATAAAGTATTTGAAAATATTTTAAGAATTGGAAACATCATTGATCACATAAGGGCTTTTTCCCAGGATCATGACGATTATATCCTTACTTTATTTGATATAAATGATAGCATTAAAAACGCTATATCAATGGTATCAGAGCAATATAAGCACAAAGCAATTGATATAAGAATTTCCCTTGACAAAAAAATCCAGCCTATTCTCGGAAACACATATAAATTTGAACAGGTAATCCTGAATTTACTGACAAATGCCAAAGATGCTGTGGAAGAAAAAAAGAAAACATTGATCCCGCATGTGCAGGATCGAAAGGTGGTTAATATCAGCACGCATCAGGATGATCAAGTCATTTATGTTGAAGTTAAAGATAATGGAATAGGAATTAAAGCAAGTGAAATAGACAAAATTATGCTTCCGTTCTATTCTACAAAAAAAGCAGGGCAAGGAACTGGGCTGGGACTTTCCATTTCATTCGGAATAATTAAAGAAATGGGCGGGAATATTGAAATCCAAAGCGATCCTTTAATAGGAACAACCATGCGGATTATCTTACCTATTGTCCATTAATCCTCCCCCCCCCTTGGAGAACAAATTTGATTACCCACTCTACCATTTATCGAACCCGAAATCACCAACCATTTGCTTTTTATAATTTTTTTACGTAACTTTAACCTTCCATTTTCGTTTTACAATATAAAATCACCGAGGTATTGACAGTATAAATAAATGAACATAAATTCCAAAACCAACTCAATTGTAATGGAAACAGATGCTACAAAAAAAACTTCATTCCCTCAGAACAAGTTTACAGTTCTTATACTGGATGATGAAAAGCATTTTACTGAAGAATTGAATGAATTTCTTCAGAATAATGGATTTCAGGCTATAGAGGCCAATACTGCCAATCAGGGTTTATCGGTATTAAAAAAACAGAAAATTGATTTATTAATTCTTGATGTTCGCTTACCCGGGTCTGATGGTTTGGACATTTTAAAAGAAGTAAAGGAGAAATATCCTGACATGGAGGTTATTATTGTTTCGGCCCATGGAGATATGGATACTGTGATCAAAGCCATGCGGTTAGGTGCAATTGATTATCTCAGAAAACCCTTCAGGCATATTGATATTCAGATTGCAATTGAGCGTACCCAGAAATTTCTGTATCTCCAGC
This sequence comes from uncultured Bacteroidota bacterium, assembly GCA_903847905.1. Taxonomy (GTDB): domain Bacteria; phylum Bacteroidota; class Bacteroidia; order Bacteroidales; family CG2-30-32-10; genus CAINEZ01. The sequence continues at coordinate 9,647 of CAINEZ010000176.1, read as the reverse complement.
AGAAAATGAAGAAAATAGAAGAAAAAGACTCTTTAATTTCCAAAAGTTTGGAAGAAAGAATCGGACGTCATTTCGTAGGTGTAAGCCGGCAGATTATGGATGTTCTTGAAGTGGCCATGACTGCTTCACAATATTCTGATACCAATGTGCTCATTACGGGAGAAAGCGGTACGGGAAAAGAAAATATCGCGAGAATTATTCACTTTGCCAGTACCAGGAAAGATAATCTTTTTTGGGCGGTAAATAGTAGCGCAATTACGGATTCTCTTCTAGAAAGTGAATTCTTTGGACATAAAAAAGGATCGTTTACAGGTGCGATAGCCGATAAAAAAGGCTTTTTTGAAATCTGTGATCAGGGGACATTGTTTCTCGACGAAATCGCTGATATGCCTTTGAATCTTCAGGCAAAAATTTTACGGGCAATTGAAGAAAAAAAGATTACCCCTGTTGGGGATACTAATAAAATTTCTACCGATTTTCGGATTATTTCGGCCACCAATCATGATTTAGATAAATTAGTGGAAGAAAAAAAATTCCGCCTCGACCTGATTCACCGGCTGAATACTCTGCACATTCACCTTCCGCCTCTTAGGGAACGGCCGGAGGACATTGAACCGCTATTGCTTTATTTCGCCAAGGATTTCGCTATGAAATTCAATAAACATACTCCCCAAATTGATAAAGACGTCATTCAGGCTTTGAAGAAATATGACTTCCCGGGTAATGTCAGGGAGTTGAAAAACATGACGGAAAGAGCAATTATCCTCAGTAATGGCGGCCCTTTGGGAGTACAAAATTTTCCGGTTAAGCTCAAATCAAAATCATCAAAGTTTGTTAGTTCCATCAAATTAAATCTGGAAGAAAATGAAATGGAATTGATCCGGCTGGCATTGCATAATTGTGAATATAATCAGAAAGCAACTGCTGAAATCCTTGGTATTTCAAGGGATGCATTGATCAGGAAAATGAAAAAATTCAATATCGTCATCAAAAAAAATGGTGATTAGTTAAAAACACCACAAATTCATAGATTAAATTTATGGGCATCTCTAAAAACTATGGAATCTGTCATTGCTGGTGAAGCGGGTAGGCAGGTCACTCCCTCGCAATGAACGAGCAAGCAAAATGTGTTTCTGTGTAACATGGGTCATTAATTATAAAAATTAATTTTATAAATCTGTGAATCTGTGGCAAATTTGATTACCCATTCTATCCTATCCGTTATAGAATATTAAAATCGCACACCTGTGCGTTTTTTGTTATAATTTCTCTTCAAAATAGAATTCATTTTTTGACAATTTCTCATTTTTAAAAATAAATAAATCTTTTTTTATTCATTCGGAATCAGGCATATACGAACACGGATCGTATGTGTTTTTTATTTCTGGCACGTCGTTTGTTAACCCGTCGATCCAAGAGGTAATCCGTCCCTCAATGAGAAGCACGGAAATTATAAACAAATAATAGGAGATTAAAAAATGTCAGTAGAAAAGACAATTGGCTCATCCAGCCTGGTAGAAGTAATCGACCGTATCCTTGACAAAGGTGTTGTGGTTGACGCATGGGTTAGAGTTTCATTAGTAGGTATCGAATTACTTGCTATAGAAGCTAGATTAGTAGTTGCATCTGTTGAAACTTATCTGAAGTATGCAGAAGCAATTGGTTTAACTGCAAAAGCTGCATAATTAAAATGCACCGGAACAGTTAAAAACTTTTCTTGCTAAACCATCCTTTTTTATTCCGATAAGAAAGCATGATTTACCAAGATTTTTTTATTCAATTCAATGAAAAATTTAAAAACAATTTAATTGACATGAAAGAAACGCCTCAAGCAAGCATTAATGATTTTATCGAAGATTTTATTACTTCTTATGAAGCTCGTATCCAAAAGATCGAAACAATTTTTTCCACCTCCGAAGCTGTTACCGAATCCTCACATGTTTTATTGAAAGATTTCCAAAATTCTCTGAACGACCTTAGAGAAGAAAGAACATGTTTAAATTCAGAATTACGTGAAAATCTGGCCAAGAATGGTTCCCTGCGTAAAAACGATTATGACAAGATGATGGAAGATATTTTCTTTTTGTTGGATGAGAAAGAGAAAGAAGCAGAGAATCAATTTTGTCAATATATCGAAGATCAAAAAGCAATGGCCCGCTTTTTAAGAAAAGGTATTCTTGATTTAAAAGATACCGAATCGAAAGAATGCAAAGAAAAAATTAAAACATTTAAACAGGAACTGGAACATATTTTACAAGTGCAGAAAGAAAGAAAAGATCTTGTCGAAAAGAAATTATTGGATTTTCAAACGATTCATAACAATATAACCAAAAGTTTCAAAATGTTACTTGAAAAAGGTGTTCAGGTGTTTTGCAAAGACATTAAAAATGTCAAAAAAAACGTATTGAAAGAAAAAGAAATAGTATAGTTTAAGAAAAGAATATTCAACGTATCCATTATAATCACTCACATTAACGAATAAATAAAAATAAAATAAATATAAACCCTAAAAAAAGGAGAAAAAAATGAGCTTAACAAATGACATGAAAAACTTAAAAGAAGAAATATTAGCTTCTTATAAACAAAGAGCAAACGAATATCAGCAGAGGTTGAAAGACAACGAAGAACTGGTAAAAGAAGTTCAAACAACCCTGGAGAGTTTTAGAAAAGACCAAATGGAAATGGCCTCTGCATTGAGATCAAACCTTGCCAAAGGGAAAAAGAACCGGCTGAATGAACTCGGAAAATTAATGACAGACATTCGCGAAAATTTAATGGTAAACATTAAAAATAATATAGCTAAAATCCAACAAGAAGTTGAAGACATCCAAACTTCGGTGGCTAATATGCTTAACGATTTTTCTGTTACCCGTGGTCAGATGGCTGATGAACTAAAAGGGAAATTTGCAAAGGAAGAAACAAACAGATTGCATTGGGATAAGAACAGGTTAAAGGAATTTGATAAGATGATGAAGGCTATTCAGAAAGATATTCTGCATATCGAAGATGAAGTGAAAAATATTTTTGCAGATACCAATGAATTGCTTAAAAAATATGACAATGAGCATGTGCAGATGTCGGCCAAGTTGAGAAATGAATTGTCGTCAAATCTCACGGACAGGGTTGAATATACCAATACCATGCTGAAAAAGTTTCAAAAAAGATTATCTGAAATCAGCAGGGAAAATGAAAAAATGGCCTCAACTCTGAGAAAAGATCTCTCTAAAAATGACGCAAAAAGACTTGATGAATTCAATGCTATGTCTGAAGGAATCCAAAATAAAATTAATGAAATTCAACAGTTTGTTTCCACGCTTCTGAATGACTCTTATACTGACAGGACACAAGCAGCTGCGGAATTTGATAGCATTGCAAAGCTAAAACAAAAACTTGGAGCTTTTTCGACAGGAAAAGAACAAATGCTGAAAATTCAGAAACCAATAGTAGAACAGAAAGTTGTTAAGGAGGAAGTGAAGAAAGTTGTTAAGGAAGAAGTGCGGGAAGAAAGTCCGGTGAAAAAGGAAACAAAAAATGATGATTCAGAAGATGAAAAGACATTAGAGGCAAAAGTTCTGAATTATGTCAATACACATAAAAAAGGAGTAAGTATATCTGAAATGGAAAAACCACTTGGCGAAAGTCGCATGAGATTAGGCTATGTAGCTAAAAAGTTATTGGATGAAGGAAGAATACTAAAACTTGAAAACGCCTATTACCCAAAATCCAAACGTAAATCCATCTGGTAATAATGGGAACAAAAATCAAATGCGCATACTGTAAAGGGACAGGAAAAGATTGCTTTGAATTACTTGCTAAGTCATCATTCTGTCTGGTATGCAAAGGAACAGGTGTGGTAGAAGTTGAAGAACCGGGACGGAAATGTATTTTCTGTTCCGGCACGGGGATAAATCCATTGGGCGCAAGGGTTCCATGTATTGTATGCGGAGGAAAAGGAAGAACCCTTTCCGTTGGTAATAAAATTTGTCCCGCCTGCTCTGCAACGGGACGTTCAGGTGATGGATTACCCTGCACCAAATGCAAAGGAAAAGGGTATTGTTAAATTATAAATCTTATAAACGAAAGGACTAATTAATGAAATCAATGAGTCAGGAAGTCAATACAGTGCTTGAACCTACACCGATGTATAATTTTGTCGAGACAGATTATATTAAAGATATTACTGATCGTGCAAAAACTTATTTGAAAGCAGGGTTTCCTGTTCATTTCAGGGGACCGTCAGGAACGGGCAAGACAACAGTGGCTATGCATTTGGCAGGTAAAATTGGAAGGCCTGTTGTTATTATTCATGGTGATGCCGAATTTAAAACTTCCGACCTGATAGGTGGTGAAAGCGGATATAAATTCAAAAAATTAGATGACCGGTTTATCCATTCAGTTCACAAATATGAGGAAGATATGACCAAAGAATGGGTCAATAACCGGTTGACCTTAGCCGTAAAACACGGCTTCACGCTTATATATGATGAATTTACCCGTTCTCGTCCGGAAGCAAATAATATTTTGCTCCCCATTCTTCAGGAACGCATGATGAGCACGGCATCAACGAAGGGAGAAAATAGTTATCTAAAGGTTCATCCTGATTTTTGCGCCATTTTTACTTCAAATCCTGAAGAATATGCAGGGGTCAACAGAACACAGGATGCCTTACGCGACAGGATGGTGACAATGGACCTCGATCATTTTGACTATGATACGGAATTACAAATTACAATAGCTAAATCGGGACTTCCGTTTGAAGAAGCTGAAAAAATTGTAAAAATTGTAAGAGGGCTGCGTGAATCAGGAAAAACCGAATTTGATCCGACAATACGGGGATCCATAATGATCGCAAAAACATTGCGTACATTAGAAACAACATCTTCGGAATCCAAAGAAATGTTCATGAAGATATGCCAGGATATTCTGACCTCTGAAACAAGCCGGATTGGTTCAAAAACCAACCAGGAAAGAGTAAGAGTAATTGTTCAGGAATTGATTATGCAATATTCCTGATTTTGTACCAACGATTCTTAATAATAATTAATGCAAGAAAAGTATTATGCAAAAATCAAATTTATCGAAAGGCTTACGTAGCCTGAAAACGGTGCAGAGCATCAGAACAAGCGCTGATTCCGAAAATCAAAACCATAATTTTCTTAAACTTTATATGCTTGAAAAGGAAAGATCCAGATTACAAAATGAACAGGCAAAATTACTGTTAAGGCTGGAACCTATCAACAATCGATTGAAAGAGATCGAAGAATTTTATGTTGCTTCGTTAGGAAAGAAAAACAGTGCTTCGCCGGAAGAAAATCAAGATAATCAGGATGACGGGAAAAAAGAATGGAAAACTGTAACTATTGATTATTAAAAGATATTAATTGATATTGGAAAATAGCGAAAGGAAAAGAAAAACAGATATTCATCCCGCATATGTGGGATTAGGAAACTTGCCTACCGGCAGGCAGGTTCATTGATATTAATAGATATTGACGAATGACTATGCAACTAATGACAGCGAAGCAAATGTTGAAGTTAAATATAAAGATGGAGGATATATAATGTCAGAACAAATTGTTCATGGAGTAAATGCGACCAATCTAGCCGATATTCTGGAAAGGGTTCTCGATAAAGGTATTGTAATTGCCGGAGATATTAAAATACAAATTGCAGATATTGATCTGTTGACTATTAAAATCCGATTGTTAGTAGCTTCTGTGGACAAAGCTATGGAGATGGGGATAAATTGGTGGCAGGACGACACATTCATATCTTCAAAAGCACAGGAAGCTGAATTTAAACAACAACAGGATAAATTGTTGGAGCGTCTGGAAAAACTGGAAGCACCTTTAAAAACAAAAAAATAAGCGAATAAAATTAGTATTAACAAATAAAAAACAATACAAAATGGAAAATGATAAAAATAAAAAAGAAGAATCGGATCTTGATGTTTTTGGACTAGGTGGGTTATTTAAAGGCATTGAAAAATTAGTTGACCTCGCCGGAAAACTTCAAAATGAAGGGGGCGCAATCAATAAAGAAGGTGAGATCAATTTGGATCATCTTAAAAAAGGGATGAAAGGGGTTTATGGCTTCACGATCAAATCGGCAGTTGGGGGAAAGCCTACAGTAGAGACTTTCGGTAATATCAGGAAAACTCCTGAAGGGCCAAAAGTCGAAGAAGAACGCGAACCAATGACCGATATCTTTGATGAAAAAGAAGAACTGGTAATTATTGCAGAAATGCCCGGTATAGAGGAAAACGATATAAAGATTGATCTTCATGAAGACATTCTTGATATTTCAGCCGAAAGTAAAACCAGGAAATATCACAAGGAGCAGTTACTTCCATTAAAAGTAGAAAAAGAAAAAATGGAATTTAAATATAACAACGGAATCCTTGAAATCAGGATAAAAAAATAAAAAAATGGCTCTGTCGGGTTTAGCGAACAAAGAACTTATTCTGTTTGGCGGAAAAGGTGGTGTGGGGAAAACGAGTTGTGCTATAGCCGCAGGTATTGAATTGTCAAAAGCCAGCAAAACCCTGATTATTTCCACAGATCCGGCGCATTCCATCTCGGATTGTCTGGAGCAAAAAATTGGAAATAGGATTCAACCGATACAAGGAGTGGAAAACCTCTCCGCCATTGAAATTATTGCCGATGAAGCATTTCGGGAATTTAAAGAGGAGCATGATAAAGAAATAAAATCCTTTTTAGATACTTCGACTAATCTCGATGACGAAGACATTGATATTTTGTTAGATTTATCAATACCTTGTATTGACGAGATTATGAGTTTTATCAAGATCATTTCTTATATCGAAAAAGGAATGTTCAAAAAATATGTTGTAGATACCGCGCCTACTGGTCATGCATTAAGACTGATATCTTCTCCGAAACTTTTGGATCAACTGATTAAAGTTATAGTAAAAATGAGATGGAAATATCGATATATGATCTCTCGTTTTTCCGGTAGTTCTCAACAAGACGACATGGATACATTGCTCCTAAACCTGAAAAAGACTGTAAAAAAAATAGAAAGGTTGCTTTGCGATAGCGCGAGAAGTGAATTTATTCCGGTGTGTATCCCTGAATCGATGGCAATTCTGGAAACAAAACGGCTGATTTCTGCCCTGAATACATATAATGTTAAAGTACGGCAAATGATCGTGAATAATGTAATTGAATCGGAAGGATGTTCTTTTTGCAAAGAGAAAAAAAAGTCGCAATTGAAATATATGGAGCAGATCGGAAGCTATTATAACGATTTGAATAGGGTTGTTATTCCTTTGTTCCCATCAGAAATCACAGGAATTGAAAAGCTGAATCAACTAAGAATACTTCTTTTCGCCAATATGCTGGCCGATGAAAAAGGAAATAGAATGATGATGGCTAACATGATAATATAATAATAACGGAAGAATTAGCCTGCCGCATAAGGAATATTAATACATATATTACTAACACATATTTAAATTATCAATAAAATGGCATCATCTCAAGATATTATCACTTTAAAAGTAAAAGAAGCATTGGTTAAAGATGTAGGCAGAGCAATTGCCAGAATTGATCCAAAAGATATGAAGACCGCAGGATTTGAGCCTGGGGATATTGGTGTTATTGAAGGTAAGCGCAAAACTCCCGTAAAAGTAATGCCCTGTTATCCTGATGACAGAGGAAAAGGAATTATACAGATAGATGGAATAACGAGAGAAAATGCACAGGCTGGTATTGATGAAAAAATAAAAATCACCCAAACGGACTATAAAGAAGCAAAAAAAATCAGGCTTAAACCAAATACTTCTTCGGGTTCATTGTACAAGGCAAATGATGCAAAATATATCGGGTCATTGATTGCAGGATTACCGGTATCGGAGAGTGATAAAGTAAGAGCCAGCCTTTTTGGATCGCGATCCATAGATTATACCGTTACAGAAACTATTCCTTCGGGAGTTGTGCTTATTCAACCCAATACCGATATCCAACTAGATATATCAAAGCAGGCGGAAAAACGTTCGGCGAAAGTATCTTATGAAGATATCGGAGGGCTTGCCATGCAGGTGCAGCGCATAAGAGAAATGATCGAGCTTCCTTTAAAATACCCCGAAGTATTTGAGCGTTTGGGTATCACCCCTCCAAAAGGAGTGTTTTTTTATGGACCTCCGGGAACAGGGAAAACCCTTATCGTAAGGGCTGTCGCCAACGAAACAGATGCTTATTTCATTCACATTTCCGGTCCCGAAATCATGGGTAAGTTTTATGGCGAAAGCGAAGAGCGTTTACGGAAAGTTTTTATGGAAGCCCAGGCACATGCGCCCTCCATTATTTTTATTGATGAAATTGATGCCATTGCTCCTAAAAGGGAAGATATGGGAGGGGAGAAACAAGTTGAAAAACGTGTTGTAGCGCAACTTTTAGCATTAATGGATGGATTGGAATCAAGAGGAAAGGTAATTGTAATCGGGGCGACTAACATTCCCAATACGATTGATCCTGCTCTCAGGAGGCCGGGACGGTTTGACAGGGAAATAGCAGTTACTATCCCCGATAAAAAAGGCCGGCTGGAAATCCTGCAAATACACACACGTGGAATTCCGTTAGCGCAAGATGTCAGCCTCGAAAGACTATCTGAAATTACACATGGCTTTGTGGGCGCCGATCTGGAAGCGTTGGCAAGGGAAGCTGCTATGACTGCACTAAGAAAGATATTGCCGAAAATTGATTTTGAAATGGCAGAGATCCCTTATGAATTATTGATGGAACTTGAAGTTACCATGAATAATTTTTATGATGCCATGAAAGAAGTGGAGCCCTCTGCGATTCGTGAAGTTTTCGTGGAAGTCCCCGATGTTAAATGGGAAGATGTAGGAGGCTTGGATGAAATCAAAGAAGCTTTGAAAGAAGCTGTAGAATGGCCTTTGAAATATGCAGATATTTTTGAAAAGGCAAATACAAATCCACCGAAGGGAATTATTCTTTATGGAAAACCGGGAACGGGGAAAACGTATTTAGCTAAAGCAATTGCGCATGAAAGCGGAGTGAATTTTATCTCGGTTAAAGGCCCTCAAATCATGAGTAAATATATTGGGGAATCAGAGAAAGGTGTCAGAGAATTGTTTTCAAAAGCAAGACAGGCGGCGCCTACCATTCTTTTCTTAGATGAGATCGACAGTGTTGTTCCGCGCAGAAGCGGAGATACTTCCGGATCGAATGTTACGGAAAGGGTTATCAGTCAATTTCTCACAGAAATGGATGGTATTGAAGATATGAAAGGAGTTATGGTCTTGGCAGCGACGAACAGAATTGATTTGATTGATACGGCTTTGTTAAGAAGTGGAAGGTTTGACCTGATGTTCGAATTGCCATCTCCTGATGAAAATACAAGAGAAAAAATATTTGAGATTCATACCAGAAAAAAGTCATTAGATAAAAAAATCAATCTTAAAAAACTTGCTAAGGAAACCGAAAGCCTTACAGGTGCCGACATCGAATTTATATGCAGAAAGGCTTCTATGCTTGCAATACGTGAGCTAATTGAAAATTCCCAAAATGATGATAAAATAAAAAATATGGATATTGTCATTAAAGAAAAACATTTTGACGAAATAATTCAACTTGTAAAACAGCAAAACGTGATAAAAAAAT